>NZ_FAOZ01000008.1:151117-396252 GCF_001536285.1 Parafrankia irregularis
GACCACGTCCTCCCCACGCCCGTGGGGGTGATCCGTACCTGATCAAGACTGGTTCGCGGCTCGGGATGTCCTCCCCACACCTGTGGGGGTGATCCGATCGAACCGATCAACAGGCCACACAACAAGGCGCTGGCTCTGCTCGTGAGATCCGACTGCAGTTGGTCGTGAGCGCTGACTGCACCGCATCGGGACCGGCGGCTTGTGCTCACGACTTCTGGATGAACCCCTCGTTGCCGCTCTTGACCGCTGCCAGCAGGCACTTCGCCCCGGCGCTGGAGGCACTGCAGTTCGCTCTCGCGAACATCGATCGGCAATCTTGATCGTGAGATGCGGTCGGATGGCGCGAACATCTGCAGCCCGTTCTCACGAACAGGCCAAAGGCGTCCTCCCCACGTCCGTGGGGGTGATCCGGCTTTGATGGCGGCCCGAGTATCTGCCTCATCGTCCTCCCCACGCCTGTTGGGTGATCCGAACATTGAGGTGGACAACACCATTTTCCGCCGGTGACGCAAATCGCAAGTACCCCGAGGGGTCGGCCTGGTTGCCATGTAGAGGATCAGAACGGGTCGATCCCGGGACCCGGGGGAACGATGTCCGCCGGGTTCCAGCCATAACTTGCGAGATCGACGGTGTCGGCCGTGTCCGCGTAACCGGGCCCGTCTGCGGCTTCCCCGGGATCCGGGGATTCGTCCGGGCGACCGGGGACGTGAGGCGTGCTCGGAGCAGGGGCTGCGGGGTCTGGCGGGGACCCTGGAAACGGAGTTGGCGCGCCTGGCGGACGGCGCGGTGAAACTGGCGTCGGCCCAGAAGCGTCAAGCGGGTCGCCGACTCCGGCGGTGGGGCCGGTCGCCGTGAAAGGTGCGGTGGGTGAGGCGCCTTCTCGGACCGGTGGTTCCTCCGGCCCGGCCGGTGTGGGGTCGGGATGCTCCGGGATGTCCACGAAGACCGGCGTTGCGCTCGGAGGGTCAAGCAAGCCGGGGAGCTGGTGGGGGATGTGGCGGGCGGCGAGGGCCGCGACGGTGACCTGGGGTTCGCGGCCGTTGAGGTGAGGGACGTGGCGGCGCAGGTGCTGGAGGAGTTCGTGGCGGGGCAGCATCAGGGCGCTGGCGAGGTCGCGGCTGTGGACGGTGATCCAGCCGTGGTAGGGGTCTCCGACGGTGGCGGAGTCGCCGTGGTAGTCGAGGCTGACGGCGGCTGGCGGTGCGGCCGGGTGGAGCGGTTCGGCGTGATGCGCGGGCTCGCGGGTGGTGTCGGTGCGGGCGAGGTCGATCTGGAGGGCTCGTTGCGCGGCGTGGTAAGCGGCTTCGGGTGTCTGGTAGGGGCCGCGGACGATCAGTGAGGTGCGGGTGATGCCGTGGAGATACCCGAACCAGGAATGCACCGTCTGTGGCTGCTGGGTGTCAGGCGGCCCTGGCGCAGACCAGACGTTCGCGGTCAGCTCGCGCTGCGGCGTCGGGGATTCGGCGGCGAACTGCAGGACGTCGCCGACGTCGGTCAGGCCGGGGACGAAGCCGCGCCCGCCGGGTCCGATCGCCCAGTGGTCTGCTCCCCAGCCGTGCGCGGAACGGGAGTCCGGCCACAGGGTGGCGGCGCGGACGTTCCAGCCGGGCGGCGGACGGAACGGCAGGTCGAGGACGACCGATCCGGCGGCCACCCGGAAGGAGTGGAACGGGGTGTTGTCCGGTGCGGTCGGCGAGGGCAGGCTCACCAGAGCCGCCGGTGGCCCCGGGGCCGTTTCCGACGCGCCCGGCCGCCACTCGGATCACGATCTTGCTGGGGCGGTGGCGGAAGCCCGGCGGCAGGCCTCGACCATTCCCGGAATACGTCCCACGGTGCTTCCCCGGCCAGGTCACCCGTCGGGAACGTCGTCCCCTGGCCGGCCCGGGCGGTCGGGAATCCCGGCGGGGTGTCACGGTCGTCGGTGCTGATCCGGCCGCGGGCGGCGGCCTGGCGGGCGAGGTCACCGTGGGAGAGCCGGCGGCCGGTCGCGAGGGCGTGGAGGTCCTCGTCCAGGTACCAGTAGCGGCCGAACAGGTGGGCGGGCGGCAGGGTGTTGTGGACGAGCAGCGCCTGGCCGGGGGCGACCTGGCGCAGCAGCGCGGAGGGCAGCAGTTCCACCCGGGTCGGGCTGCGTGAGACCCCGCGCCGGCCGGCCGGACCGCCCAGCCCGGTGCTGTCGACGGAGGTGGACGTCTGCAGGATGTGCTCCTGGCCGAGCAGACCCGCGGCGTAGTCGAGGGTGGAGCGGTCGGAGAGGCCGGCGAAGAACACCTTGGTGACCGCGTTGGAGATGACGACGTCGGCCTTCGGGCCGTAGGCGGCGTCGATCTGGGCCTTGCTCTGGTAGATCAGCAGCAGTTGGATGCCGATGCCGGCGCAGGTGGAGATCCGCCCGGGCAGGTTACGCATCGGCCAGTTGCCGGCCTCGTCGACGACGACGAGCAGCGGCGGGTCCAGCGGGGTGCCGGTGTGGCCGACGTGGCTGTAGGCCTGGCGCATCAGGTCGTCGAGCAGGCCACCGAGGACGGGGGCGAGGCGTTCGGCGTCGTCGAGGTCCGCGCTCAGGTACAGGGTGTTCGCCGCCCGGCCGTCGGGGCCGCGGTCGAGCAGCCAGTCGAGATCGATCTGGGACACCGCGGCGGAGGCGGCGATCCGCGGCTCCTGCCAGGGCTGGATCATCTGGCGGGCGACGAGGTAGGTGGACGAGACCTGCTTGCGGTCGTTCGCCCAGATCCCTTCGAAACCGGCGAAAACCTGCGCGCCGTCGGTGGCGATGGCCTGGTCTCGGTGGGACGCCAGCGGGTTCAGCAGGCCGCGGACGGTGTCCCGGTCCATCCTGACGACCCAGCCGACAACCGTGTCCATGCCGAGGTCGACGGTGGCCGCGGTCCAGAACAGCTGGCCGAGCAGGTCTTCGGCCGCGGACGTCCAGAAGCTCATATCGCCGGAGGAGGTGGACGTCCACGAGGTGGCGTTCGCGATCGAGCGGGCGGCGCGGCGCGCACCGGCCAGGGTGCGGGCCGCGCCGAGCGGGGACCAGGACGCACCGAGCTCACCGGTGGCCCCGGCGGGGTCGAACACGGCGACGTCGCCGAGCTGGCGGCGCCGGGCGATCGTGGCGCCGAGCAGGTCGTTCTTCACGCTCAGGGCGATCAGTGGACCGTCCCATTCCAGGATGGCGGGGATCGCCAGGGCGGCGGTCTTGCCGCACTGGGACGGGCCGAGGACGATCACGCTGCCGCGCGGGCCGCGGCGGCGCTGCGCGCGTCGCACCAGCCAACCTGGCACCGCCGGGTCCAGCGGGCTGTGGGAGTCCTCGGTGGCGACGAGCCGTCCACGGGGGCTGCCGACCCGGCCGATGATCATCCGTCCGCGGCGAGGGGCACCCACCCACAGCGCGGCCAGATCCGCCGGGCGGGCCAGCCGGGCTTCGGGATCGATCCCGAGCCGGCGCCGGTCCGCCACCCCCGCCCGGTCGCGGACCATCACCAGCGCCGCCAGCCCACACAGCAGGGCCAACACCACCAGCGGCAGGACGGTTGCCGCCCAGGAGCCCAACGGTCCTGGACTCATGCCGCACGTCCGTCCGGCCGGGCCTGCCGACTGCCGGGCCGGTGGTGTGGGTACGCCTTTGCACCGGCGCCGGCGGCCCGCGGCGATGCGCTTCCGGTGCTGTCGCGCAGACCGAGCAGGGTGGCGAGTTCCGTGACGGCCCGCTGCCTGCGCAGCCGAACCGCCCGGTCGGTCACGCCGTCGCGGGCGGCCACCTGATGCGAGCTCAGGCCGTCGATGCCGAACTCGACCAGGATGTTCAGCGCGGCGTCCGACAGCCCGAGGCGACGTCCCGCGGCCAGCAGGTCCACCAGCTCCAGCAGCGGGTCCCCGACTCGGTCGTCGTGGGAAGCGGACGCGGTCCGGTGGATCGTCAGGTGTTCGGCGAGCACCGGTGGCGGGACCAGAGTCGTCAGCCGATCCACGAGCCGCTGGCGACCGAAGACCGCGCGCTCGGTGTCGAGAACGATGTTGATCCAGGTCTTCTCGGGTCGGCGCTCCACCGGGTAGGTCGTGACGACGATCCACGCCGAGGCCAACAACTCGTCGAAGACCGTGTCGAAACCGCGGCCGGCGGTCCGGCAGTGCGCCGCGGTCTTCATGACCAGTGCCGGGACCACCCGGGCAACGGCGACCCTGGCGGCGGCGACGTCCCCCTGCGTTGCACGGCACAGCAGGAACAGCAGCCGGCCGTTCGCCACGACGTCGGGGACCGACCGGTCACGGCCGCAGCCGTCGACTACCTCCTCAGCCCCGGTGAGCCCGGCCATCAACGGGGATGCCTCCTGCCACCGGCGCACCGCATCGATCGAGTCCGCGCTGTCCGTCCAAGCGGCCCAGTCACGCCGCCACCGCGCCAGGCACGGCGACACAGACCGGTTCTGGGTCCCATGAGCGGTATTCGCGCCCGTGGAGATTCTTTTCGTCATGACCGCGCAGGCTCGCGACCGGTGTCCCCGCGCCGTTCCCGGACGAGCTCCCCGCCACCGTCCGCTCGGCTTTCTCCACCGGTGTTCTCGTCGCCCCCACGACACCCGTGCCGGGATCCTTCCCCATCAAGGCCTCGAGCGACGTCCGGGCGTTCGTGACTTCGTGGCGTCGTTCGCTTCCAGCGGGGCTCCCGCAGGCGCTTCCTCCTGCGTGCGTGTCCCGCGCACCACTCCCGCGGCTCACCGACGCCTACCTGCGCGGGGAAGGACCCGAGACATCGTGGTGAACAACGATGCCAGCCAGCCCGGCCAGCGCCCCCCAGGTACGGCGCACGTCGAGATCCAGGTACCCGCGGGCGGATGGCGGTTCCGCCGCTCCCCCGGTAACACCGGCCGCATCACCGCGGAACTCGTCATCCGAGGCGAGAACCCGGCGGACAGAATTTCCGTCTACGGCGCCGAATCAACCCCGTGGGGCATCGAGACACAGCTCGGGTTCCCCATTCCCGCCACCGTCCGGGAGGCGCTACGGCTCATACCTCCCGCGGCCACGAACCCAGGGCTCAGGATCTCGGCACCCGCGCCTTGGATAGGCGCGAGCGACTATCAGCCCACACGCGCCAGCATGGTCCACCTCCCCGACACGTTCAACGTCTTCACCTACGGAACACTCCTCCACATAAAACCGCCGATACGCACCTGGGAAGAGGGGCCGTACCGCATCGACGTAGTCGGCACCGAGCTAACCTTCGAAAACCGGGATAGCCCGACTCTGCAGGTCGCGTACCGTATCTGGCACGACCAGCGCGTCGTCTTCGCCTCCGGTGATCTTCCAGTGCCCATCGGCTCCGGCATCCAGGCAGACGCCACCCTGCGAAGCATCGCCGACCATGCGCTCACAGCAGGAACCGGTCGGGAGCCAACCGACCTGCAACGAGAATTTCTCGCGAAACACAGCGCCGAGCTCCGCTCCGTGCTCACCCCACCGACTGCGCCATACCCGATCGGAACACGGGTGAAGGTCCGAGGCCTGGCCGGTGCCACACCTGCCAGTGGCATCATCACCGACGCGATCGTCGACGACGACGGCTCGCTGCACTACGGCTGGCGCCCCGACGTCGCACGCCTTCCCGGCCACCCCATGGGGCAACACCTCGATCAGCAGCTCGTCGCCCCGGCGCAGAACGTCCAACCCACTTTGCACTCCCCCGACGCGGGCCTCAGCAGCACCCAGGAAGCCGAAGTCCTCGTCTACGGCGCCAGGGTCCGTGCCATCGACGACCCCCGATTCGCCACCGGAACCGTCCTGCGCGCCATCCTCAAACCCGGCGGTCAGCCGACCTACGACATCCAGCCCGACCAGAGCTCGTACGCGCCGATCCGCATCCACGCCGCCGACGTCGAACCAATCGCCGGAACCGCCTGGCCCACCCTCCAGGCCCTCCTCGACGCCCGCGCCGACGCCGGCATCTCCCTCGAATCCGGCGAGCTCCTCATCACCCTGCGCGAAGCCACCTTCGTCCGCGACGGACCCACCGGCCCGCTGCCCGCCTTCCCCCCGCAGGAATGGCCGTCCCAGGACCCAATTCTTGACCCCGAATCACCCGACATTCCCATCTCAGCCCCGCCGCACCGCGGGCACCCGACCCCCACCCCGGCGCCCAGAATCGTCATCGAGGATGACTACACCCGTGTCTACGACCCCCGCCACGAACTCCTCATCGCCCACAAACAGCCATTCGAAATCGCCATTTCCCAGCCTCGAGAAAAACTTGTCGAACTCCTCAACACCCTCCCAGATCTTCACCTCGGCGGGGACGAATCTCTCGTCACCCTCGCAGCCCTGGCCGCCCAGCACATGCCCGACGAAGTCAACTCCATCTTCACGGCAGGACCAGTAGCGGACACGAGAAACCCGGGCCAGGTCCCCGCTGCCGATCCAGACTTCGACGATATTCACCCTCCATCGGCAGGCGATACAGAGCCACCCGACATAGATCTTGACCTGTAGAGCTACTGTAGAGCGGCCAAGGTTTCTGACCGCACACCCGACGCCAACCGGACCCACGTTCGCGTTTCTCACGCGCGGGCCGCCACAAAAATCCGTGCAGCCTTCCAGTTCGATACCAGGCCGAGAGCCACGGCCACCCGCACTCAGACGCCTTCCTGTCCCGATCCGATCTTTCGGCGAGGAATGGGGGTCAAACCATTTGCCACAACCGAACCATACCGCCACTGCTCGCGATAGCGAGGAGGCGGCCGTCTGGCGAGAATGCCACCGATTGCGCACTGCCGGGCAATGGCCGACCGAGTAAGCGAGGAGCCTCCGGGTCGCCCACATCCCACACCCCCGTCCCATCACCGCCGCCACCTGCGAGGGTGCGGCCGTCCGGGGAGAATGCCACCGACAGTATTCTGCGAGTTTGGCCGTTCACGAGTGGCTGACCGAGAGAACGCGGGTTGGCCGGATCGGTAACATCCCACAACCGCACCACCTCGTCCGCGATGGCAAGGACACCACCCTCTGTGGAGAATGCCATCGACATGACCGGCCACTCGGTGCCATTGCGGCCGTTCAGTATCGAGCCGAGGCAGCTGGGGGAGGTCGGATCGGTGGTGTCCCACAACCACACCGCGCCGTCATCGCTGCCACTGGCCAGAATGTGGTCGGTCGGAGAGAACGCCACCGGCCGCATTCCGCGAGTTTGGCCGTTCATGAGTGGCTGACCGAGAGAACGCGGGTTGGCCGGGTCGGTAACATCCCACAAGCGCACCATCTTGTCCGCAGTGACAAGGACACCGCCGTCCATGGAGAAAGCGGCCATCAGCGAGTGGGAAGTGCCCACAAATAGTCGGAACATCGTTGCCGGCTTGCTGTGGTGGGTCAGCGTCCCACCAATCCGACGCGGGGATGCCGGGTCCGTCACATCCCACAGCCGCAGGCTGAGATCGTTAGCGATAGCCAGAATCGTGTCATCTGGGGAGAATGCCACCAACGCCTGGGTGGCGAAGCCGGAAGCGCTGCCGAGCGAGTCACCGAGCTTGCGGGGAGCCTCCGGATCCGTCACATCCCACAGTTGCACCTTCCCGTCGTTATTGCTGGCGCTGGCAAGGGTGCGGCTATCCGGGGTGAATGCCACGCCGTGGCCGGCGAGCGGCTGACCAAGTGGACGGGGCCTGGGTGGCCTGTGAACGGCGAGTCCTGCTGCCCGCGGCTCCTGTGCCGCCGGGGGAAAGATCGGTTCTGCTGCCGGTTTCACACGGCCTGCAAGGGCTGTCGCGATCGTATCGAGGAGATGTTGGCGGGCGACGTCGGCTGAGCGGCCGAACAGGTCGATCGATACGATTTGGCTGAGTAGCCCCGGGCGAGGGCAGTCCTCTAGCCGGATCGGTAGCAGCTTACGGGCGAAACCGAGAGGATCTGCCGCGTGGGCGGCCTGCCACTCACTCTGCCCGTAGACCGACTTCAAGTATTCGGTCGACAGCAGGGCGATGGTACGCTGCGCGTGGACGACACCCTGCTGCATGCGGACCGCCCAGTTCGATCCGGGAACGAAATCCCAGGCCTGGACGAGCACCCGGTAGTCGGCGGCCTCCAGTTGCCAGGAGATCCATTCGGCCCAGCGCTTGTCGGCAGCAGTGTAGGAGACGAAGAAGTCCCACCGCGGTGCGGGGTCGCTGCCGTCTTCACTTCCGAGGACGTCCCCGGCCCGATCCCCTGTGCTACCCATATCTCCTTAGCTTGCCATCCGCACCTCGGGCTCCGGTCATCAGTCCGTGACTCCAGCGCCAGCGGTGACCTCGAGGCGCCGTTGACGGCTTCTCCGCTGGTGTGAACTACGCGAGCCAGGTCGGATTTGCACGCACAAACGCGGCGCGTAGCCGCAGCTCGCGGACCTTCTCCCACGCCGGTCCGGGCGGCAGCTCGGTTCCACCTTCGATGGTGACTAAATGTGATCTAACCGGGTCCCGCCCGCGGAGATCCGTAGTCACATGGAGGTCGTCCGAGACGACGTTGTCACCGCGAGGCGTCGTCGCTCGCGGCTCGATGGGGCAGCAAGGGCGCGAAGAGCGATCCCGATCTAGTGTCCTGCGCCTGAAGTTTCAGGGTCTTCCTTTTCCTTGTTGTCGTTGCTGGTCGGCAGGGCGATCTTGTTGAGGTAGTCGGCGAGGGAGGTGAGGATCTCGTCGGCGGTCTTGGTCCAGGTGAAGGGCCGGGGGTCGCGGTTCCAGGTGTCGATCCAGGCGCGGATGTCGGCTTCGAGGGCCTGGACGGAGGTGTGGACACCGCGGCGGATGAGTTTGTCGGTGAGCAGGCCGAACCAGCGTTCGACCTGGTTGAGCCAGGACGAGCCGGTCGGTGTGAAGTGGACGTGGAAGCGGGGGTGGCGTTCCAGCCAGGTCCTGATCTCGGCGGTGTTGTGGGTGGCGTAGTTGTCGCAGACCAGGTGGACGTCGAGATCGACCGGGACGGCCTTGTCGATGCAGGTCAGGAAGCGGCGGTACTCGATCGCGCGGTGGCGGCGGTGGAGTTCGCTGATGACGGTGCCGTCGGCGATGTTGAAGGCGGCGAACAGGCTGGTGATACCCCGGCGCAGGTAGTCGTGGGTGCGTCGTTCGGGCATGCCGGGCATCATCGGGAGCACCGGTTGGGAGCGGTCGAGGGCCTGGATCTGGCTTTTCTCATCCACGCAGAGCACGACCGCCTTCTCCGGCGGGTTGTGATACAGGCCGACGACGTCGACGACCTTCGCGACGAACTGCGGGTCGGTGGAGAGCTTGAAGCTGTCCTGCAGGTGCGGTTTGAGGTCGAACCGTCTCCAGATCCGCCCGATCGTCGAGGGTGACAGGCCGGTGCGTCTGGCCATCGATGCTCGGGACCAGTGCGTGTCCGCGCCGGGGGCGGATTCCAGGGTCGCGACGATGACGTCCTCGACCTGGTCGAGCAGGATCGAGGGTGGCCGGCCGGTCCGCGGCTCGTCGGACAGGCCGGGGAGACGCTGCTCGGTGAACCGGGTCCGCCAGCGCAGCACGGTCGACTCGTCGACACCGAGTTCGTCGGCGACCCGCCGGTCGGTTCCTCCCTCGGCGCAGCGCAGCACGATCCGTGCCCGCAGCGCGAGGAACTGCGCGGTCTTCGCCCTGCGCGTCAGCCGCTCGAGCTCGACACGCTCGGCCTCGGACAGCACAAGCTCGGTGGCCTTTGAACGGCCGGACGGGGCGGCGTCGTCCAGGCCGGCCAGCCGGTCGCGGGCGAACGACCGCCGCCACCGGCCCGCTGTCCGCAACGACACCCCGACCGCCGCGGCGACCTGCACGTTCGACAGGCCCTCCGCTGCTGCCAGCACGATCCGAGCCCGCTCGGCCGCACGGCGGTCGACATCCTCGACCCGCCGGTCCAGCTCGACACGCTCATCCTCGGACAGCACGATCGGTACGGCGGCAGGGCCAGAATGCGCCATACCAGACAGGGTACTATTCACCTGCGAAACTTCAGGCGCAGGACACTAGTGCCGCATCAGGCAACGTTCGCCCGGTCGACGATCCGCTTGAGTTGCTGATCGTGGGAGTGGTTGTTCCGCCAGATGATGTACCGGTGGATCATGCTGGCCTGGGCACGGTGGTTGCTGTGGTCGGTTCCGTCCAACGCAAAGTAGCGCAGGGCGGTGAACTGGGCCTCGCAATGGTTGAGCCAGGAACTGTCGGGGCGTAGGCGATCTCGACGTTGTTCGCCGTGGCCCAGTCCCGCCCCGACTGTCGACGCGGGTCGTCAGGTGCGGGCTGTAGATGCCCCTATGACGTGTCAAGCGGCTTGCAGTGTGGCAGACGGGTCCGCTCGGATGTGCCGGTAGGTCTCACGAGCGACATAGCGTTCAAGGCAGCGGACGATCTCACGTTTGGACTTACCTTCGGCCGCGCGTCGTTCCAGGTAGACACGGGAGTGGCAATCCCAGCGGAGCCGGCTGGTGACAATGCGGTAGAGCGCGGCGTTCGCCTGTCAGTCGCCGCGATCTTCACCGGGGTCATGCCTGCGTCGAGAGCTGGACCATCTACGCTCGTCCAGCAGAGCACCGACGTGTTGCTACGCTACGCCGGCCCGCACCGAGCCGAACACCGACCGCCCCGCCCGCCGTGGGGCGTGACATGACCATCCGTCGCCGCAGCTGACTGCCGGGGCGACGATGTGGCGATGCTACGAGGTGCGTAGCATCGCCGCATGCGCGATAGGTCGACCGAATATCCCTCGACGGTGTTGGCCTCTCGGACCGCGCCGGCGATCAGGCTGTCACCGGCTATGCGGACGCGCTGACCTATGTGCTGCAGGCCGCGAGCGATCCGCCCGCGTCTCGATCACCAGCCAGCCGCTCCGCGAGGGCGGCTCACTCACCCACTTTCCGGGTCAGTTGATTCTTTGATCGTCCAGAAATCAGAGCTGCGGGGAGGCGCCGGGCGCACGTTCCAGGACGACCGGTCCGCGCTGCGACTCCAATCTCGGACATCTTCATCAAAATAGATGAAGAGAGCCCAGTAGTAACTGTCCTCGTGGAGTATTATTTCGCTGCCCTCGAGAAATTCTTGATTTTCCCACTGTGCGTTTATGCGCGCAACAGCTTCAGCTCTGCCGATATCGAAAAGTTTCGTCATTTCAATTGCAGTCTCGCGAAGCAGATCAATTACTTCGTCGGTAGCTCTCGCGAGAAATTCAGGCAATTGACACCTCACTGCAATCCGGCATCTAGAATCCATCCCGTATCGTCGAAGAAGACAACCTGATTGCCACCCCAATCCGGGCGAGCCCCCTTTATGAATTTTCCCGGATTCATGAGCATCGGACCTTCGCCAATATCATACGGAGTGTCGGAGCGACCACGGCGGTATCCGCGAGATGAATGTCGCGCGAGTAGCGGGAAGGCTCTACTCGGACGCCCGGAGGCCCCACTGGAAGCAGTTCAGTGGGGCCTCATGCTTTAGAGAAAGGTGCTAGTTCCGGAGGCCAACACTGTCCTGTTGACTCCAGACGCTGGAATTCTCCAACGTCATCGCTTGGACCTCCTGAGCCCCAGCCACGAAGACTGCCCACCATAGTTCTTCACACGGAATGTGCGCCTCACCCTCTGTGTCGACCCAGATGCAGACGACCTCGTCGTCGACAACGGTAATATCCCACCACGACCATTTTCTAAGATCGGGATCGAAGCGATAGATCCACTCCCCGGCATCCCAGGCGCGGTCATCCCTTACCTCTAGGTATCGACTCTTCCCAGCACTGCCGACAGCATCGCCATATGCCCTATCCTCACTGCCATCCGACAGCTTCAAGAACCACGATGGGAGCCCATCCTCCGAGACGTCGTCGCGCTCAAAGTCAGCAGCCATGCAAATCTTGATGGCCGCAGCGAGCAGACTCCGGAGACGCCCCGAATACGCGTCGGCATCCGCTACAGGCCTAACTACCAGCAAGCCAAGGAGGCTGATCGGATCCTCGGAGGGACGCTGCGCAAGGCGTCGCCCCTCATTCTCAAGATCGGAGAGTGTCCGATGACCGGTGGATCGGGTCGTGGCGGTTGGTGATGGGTTAGTTGGTGGTGGTCGGGGTGAGGCGGCCCTCGAAGGTGATCGCGAGGGCGTTCAGCGCGGGCTTCCATCTGATCATCCAGCGGGCCCGGCCACGGCCGGTGGGGTCCAGGGCCCGGGTGACCAGGTACAGGCACTTCAACGCGGCTTCCTCGCTGGGGAAGTGACCGCGGGCACGGACAGCACGCCGGTAGCGGGCGTTCAGCGACTCGATCGCGTTCGTCGTGCAGATCACCTTCCGGATCTCCACGTCGTAGTCGAGGAACGGGATGAATTCTTCCCAGGCGTTGCGCCACAGCCGGATGATGGCCGGGTAGCGGTCGCCCCAGGTCTCGGTGAAATCAGCGAAACGTGCCTCGGCTGAGGCCACGGTCGGTGCAGTGTAGACCGGCTTGAGGTCCTTCGAGATTTTCTCCCAGTCCTGTCGGCCGGCGTAACGAAAAGAATTCCTGAGAAGGTGGATGACGCAGGCCTGGACGGTGACCTGCGGCCACACCGTGGTGATGGATTCTGGGAGGCCTTTCAATCCGTCACAGACGGCGATGCACACGTCCTCGACACCCCGGTTGCGGATCTCGGTGAGGACCTGGAGCCAGTACTTCGCGCCTTCGTGGCCGTCGCCGGCCCACAGGCCCAGGATGTCCCGCTCGCCGTGCACGGTCACCCCCACGACGGCGTAGAACGGCCGGTTGGCCACCTGGCCGTCGCGGACCTTGACCACCACCGCATCAACGAAGATCACCGGGTAGACGCGGTCGAGGGGCCGGTTACGCCACTCGGTCATCTCGGCGACGACCTTGTCGGTGATCCGAGAGATCGTGTCCTTCGACACCGACGCGCCGTAGACCTCGGCGAAATGCGCCGCGATCTCACCGGTGGTCAGCCCGCGGGCGGACAGGGACAACACGATCTGATCGATACCGTTCAACCGGCGCTGCCTTTTACGCACGATCACCGGCTCGAAACTGGCGTCCCGGTCCCGAGGAACATCGATCTCGACCGGGCCGATCTCGGTGAGGACCGTCTTCGTGCGGATCCCGTTCCGGGAGTTCCCGTTGTCACGGCCGGCCGGGTCTCGTTTGTCGTAGCCCAGGTGCGCGCTCATCTCCGCTTCCAAAGCGGCTTCGAGCACGGTCTTCGTCAGCCCGGTCAGCAGGCCCCCGGGTCCGACGAGGTCCACACCCTCGGTCCGGGCTCGTTCCACGAGCTCGGCGGCCAGCTGCTGGTGATCGATCGGGGTCGGCATGGGATCGAGCGTCCCGCTCATGATCGTCCCTTCGCGCCGAGTCAGCCTCGGCGGCACGGGCCAGACCACACCCACCGTTGATCGGACACTCTCCACGGCGACGCGGCCAGGCCTTGCAGGCGGTTCTGACGCAAAATCTGCGGACAAGAGAACTGATCTTTAAGGATCGAGGGGGCCGCGTTCGCGGAGCAGGCCGCCGCCGAGTTCAACGTGCGGCCCGCAAGGTCCTCGACGGAGAGCTGGAAGGCGGGCGCCCGTAATCGCCTCGTCAGTATCGGCAAAGGTGGCCCACTCCCAGGGGGCGACGATGTGGTCGACTACGGCTGCCCTGCTTCCGATCTTCCACAGGGCCTGGAGTGGGTCGAGGTGGCGCAACAGGGTGGTCTCGGTGCTGGTGAGGCCGAGGTCGGCCAGGAGCCTGCGCGCCTGTTCGGGTTCTGGTGCATAAAGACCCGGGCCGAGGTGGTGGTGAGCAGCCCTTCGGCGATCTTGCCTGCGGCGGCACCGTCGTCGACCTGGGAGCTCAGGTCGGCCAGGGCGTGAGTGATGAGGATGTTGGCGGTGCCCCACTGTCGGCCCAGGCGCCACTGGTCCTGCAGGAAGCGGGTGATGGCCAGGTCTTCGAGCGCGATCCAGCCTTCGTCGAGGATCACGAGCTTCGGCCGGTCGGGCTGCTGGTACATGACGCCCTGCAGCCAGCCCGCGGCCGCCGCGAGAACGAGCTTGAGGGTGCGGCGGCGCGTGAGGAGCGCCGACAGGTCGAGCACGAGCCCGGGGCTGTCTGTCCAGCCGAGATCGACGCTGGTGGCTGTATCACAGATGCCGCGTAGGTCGTGTTCGACGAGCATCGCGCAGGCGTCCAGCAGGGGGCGCCGGCGTTCGGCGAGGTCCGCGGGTGTGGTGTCCAGCGCCGTGGCGAGGGCCGCGGGCGGATCGGCCAGCAGGTGTCGCAGGTCGGTCAGGGTCGGGCTCGCGGCCGAGGCCGGGATAGTGCTGGCGAGGTGACGCAGTGCCTCGTGGAGGAGACGCTGCTCGCCTGCGGCCAGTTCCGTCCTCGCGAGCGCGATCGCGAACAGGGTGTTCGCGACGGTCACCCGCTGCGCGAGCAGCTCGGTGACGGTGAGGGTGTGCTGGGCAGGGCCACGGTCGAACGGGTTGACGATCAGGTCCCCGCCGGGGCGCAGGCGCAGGGAGGACCAGCCCAGCGCCGTGCCCAGGGCCGTCCACTCGCCTTTCGGGTCGATGACGGCGACGAACCGGTTCGGGGTGAGCGCGGTCGAGCGGTAGACGTAGGTCTTGGCGATGGCGGACTTGCCGTAGGCGCCGGCGCCGCAGATGACCATGTTGGGGCCGTGGAGCAGGCCGGCGGCGTAGGCGTCGTGGAGGTCGAAGAAGAAGCCGCCGCCTGCCAGGCGGTTCGCGCCCAGGAAGGCGCCCGTCGCGCCGGTGTCGGCTTCCACGGTGAACGGGTAGGCCGAGCACAGGTGGGCTGTGGTGGCCAGGTCGCGGGGCAGGGTGAGCCGGCGGTCTCGGAGGTGCGCCGGCAACAGGGCACGGTTCGTCCGCGGCAGGCTCAGTGGTCGCCGGGCGCCGGCGCGGTGACGCTGGTGCCGGCGCCCGACCCCGGTCACGGCAGCTCCGCGACGATCTGGGACGGGATGTCGGGGCCGGCGCGACGGATCGCGGGCAGCAGGAACGTCGCCTGGGCGCCGGGCAGGTTCTGAGCGTGGGTGAACACCAGCTCCGACACCAGCGGTTCGTGGGCGTCGACGCAGACGACCCACTGCGCGGGGTCGGCCCGGCGGCCACCGCTGGTGCGGCCCCAGACCTGCCATCCCATGTACACGGGGTTCGTCACGATCCGGCGCACGGAGTCGGGCGTCCACAGCCGTGACCGGTCGGTGCCGTTTCCCTGCGGGGTCAGGGCGGCGGTGATGAGCTGGTGGGCAATCAGCGCATAACTGCGGAACTGGCACGCACGCAGATGGAAGATCAGGGTGATGGTGGGTGCGGTGACCGGGTCGCGGTGGAGACGGCGGCGTAGATGCGCTCGCCCAGCCCCGTCCAGAATCGGCACCGGCAGCGCACGGTAGCCGAAGGGGACCGGGCCGAGGTGATAGCCGGCACGGACCAGGTCGGCCTGTGCCCGCTGCCCCGCCCGGCCCAGCTCCGCGTGGTACTCGGAGATGATCGTCTCGCGACGAGAGGCGCGCCGGGAGGCGATCGGGTGTGCCCATCGCCGTCCGCGTGGACCGTTGCCCGGCCGGGACGTCGTCGCCGGGAGGCTGGTGGTGTCGTGGGGACCCATCCGAACTGTCTCCTGTCTGTCGACCTGTCGAACCGTCGAAGGATGCGAAGCCCGCGGACCGGACAGCGCCGGGCCGCAGGGGGCAGCGGGAACCCTGCTCAGCGGTCAGGGCGTGTGCGCGCAGTCAGAACGAGCCGCGAAGGAGGCTGGGGGCCGGCCCTCGTCCGGTGGGTAGCGTCGCGGCCCAGGCAAGGTCGTGACGGCCGTGCAGGGGGCGGATCTCGCCGATGCCCGCGAACGCCGCGGCGTTGACGAGCTGGCGGCTGGCGTCGTCGAGCTCGTCCCGGGTGGGTGCGGCGACGTCGACGAGCGCGAGGAAGCCGTACTCCGCGTGGCCGGCGTGCAGCTCGGCTTCCCGTTCGTCCACCTGCTGCTGAGCCCCCGTCAGATGGGTCGGCACCCGGAAGCCGTGCCTTTCGCGCACCGTTATCCGGCTTTCGACGTCCACCGCATCGGTGTTGATCCGCCGGCGGGAGGAACGCGCGGAGAGCGGTTCCAGCAGGAAGGCGACGGTGCGCGCGCAGGTCGGCTCGAACAGCAGCGGATCCAGCCAGCCGGGGCGCAGGCTGGTCACCGGCCACTGCGCCACCCAGAAGGCCCGATGCCACACGTCGTCGACACGCACGGCGTCCCAACGGGTGTGTATCGACAGTGGTCCGGCGTGGACGCCCTCCAGGACGCTGGCGGTGCCCGTGTGCTGGGCGAGAGTGCGTCGCAGACCGGCGAGCGTGCCGGCCACGGACGGATCGGCGCGCAGGCGCAGCGCCTCGGCGATCTCGACTGGCGAGGCGGGCTCGCTGACGACGAGGCCGGCCGCGCGGCATCGATCGGCCAACGTGCTCGCGGACTCCAGCGCGGCGCCGGTCGCCTCCGCTCCCCCGCGGCCAGGCAGCCGGCGGATGTCGAGTGACAGCCACAGCCGCAGGTCGTGGCGGGTGAGTGTGGGCGCGGCGGTCTCGAGCAGCTGCTGGTAGTCCTCCGCGGCGCGGGTGGGCCCGGGGCCCGCCGAGGCCAGGTCGGGACGCCGGTCACGCAGCCAGTGCAGATGCTCCGACGGTGGCGCCGGGCCGGACCAGAGCGACCAGCCGAGCCGCAGCATGCCGCGGTCTCTCGCCGTATGGGCGAGGACCTGAGCCCAGGCCGACAGGCGACGGTGCTGGTCCGCGGGTTCGAGCAGCCCGAACTCGCTGCCACGGCAGGTCAGCACGACGGTGAGTGTGCCGGCCCGCCGGTCGTGGATCAGGCCGACCGGGGCGACGCTGTCGGTAGTTCCCCGGCCGGCATCGCGGGGTGCGGTGACGATTCCCAGGCCGCGCAGCGGCGGCGGAAGAAGCCGGCCGGCGTCGTCGTCCGCTCGCGTCTCGGCCGCCGGAGCTCCGGCAAGGAGCGGCAGCGGGGCGGTCCAGCGGTCGCGGGCCGTGCCCCGGCGTGCGAGGTGCCGCACGGCCAGCGGAACGGCTTCGTGGATGGAGCCGCCTCCCGGCGCGGGCGCGAAGGCGACCAGCCCGCATCCGGCGGCGACGGCGATCCCGGCGACCACGCTGCCGGTCAGCAGCGGCAGCACGATCAAAGCGGTGAAGCCACCTGCGGTCAGCAGCAGCGGCACCGTTGCGATGCCGAAGTGGGTCCCGCCGGCGCGGCGGCGACCGAGCCGGAACAGCGGCGGGGCGGTCACGACCGGGTCCTCGGGCCCGCAGGGCCGCGCCGGCCGCCAGGTCCTTGCCGATCAGGGCGTGGCGGTGGCGGTGGCGGCGGATCATCGGCCGGGGCGGCACGCCCGCCCGGTGGCCGATCGCCCAGCACACGCTCCGCCAGCACCGGCCCGCTCTGGCGATTCACCGACCCGGGTATGCCGGCCTGGCCCGCCCCCCGCCGTTGATCGCCCAAACCGTCGCTCTCGCGGGTCATCGGACGAGTGGACCGGCTCGAGGAGGACCCTGGACCGGCCAGCGTCCGAGGAGGGCCCAGCCCACCCTCACGGTTGCCCCCACTGCCGGGCTTGCTCCCCGATCCGCCGGACCCGCTCCGAGCGCGACCGGCCAGCGCGGAGCCGAAGTACGCAAGCTGCATGGCCTGCATACCGGCGCGGAACGGCGCGCGGGAAAGCCCCTGCGCGATCATCGCCTGTTCCGCCATCGGCACCAGACGCCAGATGATCCACGGCACGAACGCGGCGATCAGGACGATCGCCAGCCCGACGAACGTCTCGCCCCACACGCTCTCGTCGGGTGACGGTCGGCCAAGGCCGGGGCGGCCGAGGTCGAAGCCGACCCGGAGCGCGACGAACACCCCCGGCTTGATCAGGATCACCGCGACGACCAGTTCCACGGACTTGCGCGCCGCCGCCTTCGCCGCGGGCATCGTCATTGCCATAAAGGACAGTGGTGCAAGCGCGACCACAACATAGATCAGGCTGTTGCGGACCACGAGCTCGAGATAGATCAGCGCGATTCCGAGGTAGACGATAACGACAGGAATCAGGCGGCCGATGGTCCCACCTATCCCCCCGTCGAACGGCACCAGGAAGTCACTCGCCAAATCCGGGTCGCGCAGCTCGCCACCGAGAACCCAGTCCGCCATCACATCGGAAATCGCGATGAGCTGGTCAACAATCCACGGGAAACCCAGAATGGTAATGACAGCGACATCGCCATTTGAAGTTCGTGTTCCCCACGCACGTGGGGAGGATGAGAATTGGACGACGCTCCGACGCACCGAATAGGCGGCCGGTTCGACGCACCCGGGTGGGGTGCCGACCGGAGGGAGGCAGGGCCCCATCCCGGTGCGCGGTCGGGCCGGACGGGGTCCCGTTCGGCGCGGCGTGTGCGGCGCTCTCGGTCTCGATGTCCGGCCTGGTCGGGCTTGGGGTTGCCGCTGGGCGGGGATCGCACTGGGGCCGCCAGCGCGGGCGCGACCCCGGGCTGTACGGGCTTAGACTCTTCGGCCGCCCCGGAAGGGACCGTGTCTGGGCCTGGCGGTTCGGCGGCCACCACATCTCCCTGAACTACTTGGTCATCGACGGACGACTCGTTGCGACAACCCCCTTGCTTCATCGGTGCCGACCCGGCAAGGAGCGAGCTCCTGGGAAGCACCCTGTGCCCTCTTCAAGGTGCCGAAGATGCAGGACACCAACCGATACGGATATTTAGGACACACCAATTCCATCGAGCGCTGCTCCATCCGTCGGCCATGTCCAACATCGTCTCCGTGACAATTCTGTTCTCTGGATCATCGGCCGGTGGTGATGGGGCCTCTCCGCGGGGCCTGCATTGGGCGCCGCCGGACCCGTGTGAATCGCGCTGGGTGACCAATATGGCCGCATCGCATGGCCCGTAGCTACGGTGCCGGTCGATCTCGCGCTGATGAAGCTCAACGTGGTGCTCTGGCATGCGAGGCAGGCGCCCGGCGGCGCACGCGCCTGCCCGCCCTGATCTCGAATCCGCGCGCTGGTCGATGAGGGCGCAGGCTTCCCGAGGGACGGCCCGGCCTGGCCGGGGAGACCGCGGATGTGGTGGATCTGCGGGCTGGTGACTACCGATGCGACGCTGGCATGCACAGCAATCGCACAGCTGGCGCACAGTGCGGGCACGGTGCATCGGGTCACGCTGAACAGCAGGATCAGCCGGTCTCCGAGGGAGTGCACATGGTGGGCAAGCGGAAGGCGAGCCGAATCCGGACGTACGAGGGGCGTGCCTTGGCCCGGCCCGAGGAGGACATTGTCGATCAGGGGCTGGGGTTCGATGTCGGGACGTTGGTAAGTCGGCGGCGGATGCTTACCTTTCTCGGTGTGGGTGCCGCGGCAGCGGGTCTGGCTGCCTGCACACCGGGTGAGGTCGGGTCCTTGGGGTCGTCAGGCACGACGACTACCGCTACGGCTACCGCGGCGGCGAATGCGGCCGTCGGGGAGATTCCCGAGGAGACAGCAGGCCCCTACCCGGGCGACGGGTCGAACGGGCCAGACGTGCTGGAACAGAGCGGTGTGGTCCGCAGCGACATCCGGTCCAGTTTCGGCGGGGCGACAGGCACCGCCGAGGGCGTTCCCATGACTCTGGTGCTCACGGTCACCGATCTTGCGAACGGTGGCACGCCTTTCGCCGGAGTGGCCGTGTACGTGTGGCACTGTGACCGCGAGGGTCGCTACTCCCTGTACTCCGAGGGCATCACCGACCAGAACTACCTGCGCGGGGTCCAGGTCACCGACGCCACCGGCACGGTCCGCTTCACCAGCATCTTCCCGGCCTGTTACTCGGGGCGCTGGCCGCATATCCACTTCGAGGTCTATCCCGACCAGGCCAGCATCACCGACTCCACCGCGGCGATCGCCACCTCCCAGGTCGCGCTGCCCCAAGGCGTCTGCGCCACGGTCTACGCCGAGCAGGGCTATGAGGCGTCGGTGACGAACCTGGCGCAGGTCAGCCTCTCCAGCGACAACGTCTTCGGTGACGACTCGGGCGCCAGCCAGCTCGCGACCGTGACCGGCGACGTCACCAGTGGCTACACGGTCGCCCTCGCCGTCGGTGTCGACACCACAACCACCCCAGGTAGCAGCGGGGCATCCGGCGGCCAGCCCCCGTCCGGCGCGCCCGGAGGGCAGCCTCCGGCCACGGCGAGCTGACCGACCCACCGAAACAGAGGAGAACACCGATGAACCTCGGAGCCGCGGAAATCGGCCTAATTCGATGGCCATGAGTGTGCCATGGTGGCTCACTCATGGCGACGGTCCAGGCGGTGTGGTTGGCGAGCTGGTGTTTGACGTGCGCCCAGCCTCCTTCGCTCGGGTTGAGTTCAGGGGCGTAGGCGGATAGCGCTACGACGGTCAGCCAGGCCGTGTGGGCGGTGAGGAACTGCCGCATGGTCTGGCTGCGGTGGGTGTTGAGGTTGTCCCAGCACAGGCTGATCGGGGCACGGAGCTGGTGGTGCGCGGCGGTGATCAGCGTGGCGTAGTCGTTCTCGGCGAAGCTGCGGCGTTCCCCGGGCCGGACCCAGGGTTCTGGTCAGGTCCAGGTCCCCGATGTGCCGGTCCTTGACCTCGACGAGGCCAAGGACCGGCTCGGGCCCGACCTCGACGCGAAGAAACGTTCAGCGGACCGTCCTTCCTCGCGGCCCACTTCCTCCGTGTCGACGTGGCGGGTTCGGCGAAACTCACCCACTCCGTGGGCGCCGGTCATGTAGTGCCGCGTCTTCACCTGTGCCTCTGCTGGACATAGGCCGCATCCGGGCCAGCCCCCGTACTCATGAGGCCGTGTCGCGGCCGGGCGGGCACGCCAGGTTCGGGGCTGCCGTTCCCTGCCACGCCCGCCCGGTATCCGAGGTGGCTACTCGCGGCCGAACGGCTGGCCCTGCCGCCCCTGATCAGCCTGCTCACCGCCGAAACGCTCGCCGGACTGCCCGCTCTGGCCAACACCGACGCCGACGCCGACCAGTTCTCGCAGCCGGTTCTCGACGTACCGCTCGCTGTGGTTGGACTTGTCGGCGATCCGCGCGATCAGGTCATTGACACCCGTCGCGGCATCCACATCCGATGCGCTGATCTGGCCGAACTGGTCGAGCAGACGGTAGC
Organism: Parafrankia irregularis; assembly: GCF_001536285.1. Lineage (NCBI taxonomy): Bacteria > Bacillati > Actinomycetota > Actinomycetes > Frankiales > Frankiaceae > Parafrankia > Parafrankia irregularis. Next base: position 172,288 of record NZ_FAOZ01000008.1, read on the forward strand.
GAAGCTGCCGCCAGTTCTGACGCAGCTGCTGCTCCACCTGCCGACGCTGCTGCTGCTCCTGCTGCTCCTGCTGAGTCATCGCACTCCTCTTTCGCCTCAACATTTATTCTCTGGAAACGACCCGGGGGGAACGCTACCCAGCGGTTCACTGATTCGCGAGCCCGACCGTAGCAGCGGCGTGGCTACCGCCATCGCGCGCAACGGGAGCGTCTCACACTACAATCCCACATAGGACCATGAAATCGATGGGCATGCTGCCCGTAAAGAATAGTCCTGTCCGAGCTCAGGCGATCCCCCGGCGGCGGGGCCACGATCACACATATACTTCGTTCCGCTCGTCTGCGATATACCATGCCACGGAGGCCGCCGCTGCGATCATGGTAACGGCGGCAGGAGGCGAAGGACCGGCACAAGTCGCCAGCACCGGTCTAGACCCACGGAAGACACGAATCTCGAGCGCCCGGCCGGGAACAGGGGAATTCTTATCCGGAGCCGTCAAGGAGGGGGCGCGGAGAACAGGTGTGGGGCCGCCGGAGCGGGTTCACATACCGGGAGATCGACCTCTCGGAATAAAGCACGACCTCCGTGGGATCAGCTTCCAAAAGACCGCCATTTCTCCCTTCCGGCTCGCAGCTTTACCCGAGGATAACTTCCATTATTTTCAGCGCGCCCCCCGAGCCCTTCGTGGACAGCCTTCGACCATCACTCGGGATGACAGCTAGGATTCCGCTTCCTCCTAGAAGTCGGAGAGTCCACCCGCTCCGACGCCGGCCCCGCCAAGGTTGGCCTGCCCAGCCCTGGCGGGGTGGGCCTGAAACCATCACATTTGACATCGCCAGAGCAGGCGGACGTTGCCGAGAGCGGCACTAGCGATGTCAAATATGCTGATCATCGGTCCGCATCGTCACTGTTTTCAAGGTGGGGCGTTGTTTGGGTCAATGGACGAGGCGCTGCCCGGTTGTACGCGCAGGATCGTGCGGCTCCCCACCCCGGTCTGCCACGGTTCCTGGCGCCGCGCAGCCCCTCTCGACACAGACGTCGCCGACAGTCCCCTCCCCCGCGACAGCGGATCCCTCGCCCCGACAAGCCGGCGTGGCCCGCCGATCCTCGCCGACCGGCAGCATCCGCCGACCAGCAACCGACGAACGCACCCGCAATACCCTGACGCAGTCTCACCTTCTACGCGCCGCATAGTTGACATGCCAGGGTCCCGGCAGGCCCCTTTATCCGGGTCCTTCCGCCCATCGTTCAGGTAACCCACACGCACAAATCGCGTCTATGCAGCGCATGCATCAACCGTCCACCGCCATGGCGCGGGAGACCACACGCGGCCACGATGTGCACCGCGTCACCGCTCGAGACCTTTAGCCTCGTTCTCCGACTCCTGCCGGCCGCCCCGACGGCGTTGCCTACTCAGACCTCGACAAGGCGGGCATCATGCCTGCCCGGACCAGTCCGGATCATCACGTGGCCCGCTACAGTTGCGCTTCTCCAGGGCAGCCACGTCACGCGGGATCGCCGCATCCCTGCGGCTGCGGCACATCATCCAGCCGGGTCGGATGCAGCACCGACAACCCGCACGCTGGTCGTGGCGGTCAACGATGGAAAGCCGATAGCCTCCATGACATTTTTTCAACCCCCAGAATATTGAAGTCGCAAAATAGTCCGAGGCTACTATCGACTTGTTAATTCGTACACCAGGCGCCGTTGCGAACGATTCACTGCGCCCGCCGCCCCCTGGAACCAGAAGTAACAGAGGGCAGCCTTGTCGAATTTGGGGACTACTCCTCGACCGCTACCTCAGCGCTTCTGCTACAAGCGGCTACAATTCTGGTCGGACCGCAGGCCACGGTCATGACACTGAACCCTGTGCACGCATACGGCTACCTGACACTTGACGTACAGGGGCCGGAATGACGCTCGCTGTGCGGGCCAGCAGAGGCGTCCAGCCGGTGCACCTACCACCGGGCCAGCGACAACGTCGGCAGACACGTGCGACGGCCGCTGTCCATCCGCCCCGGCGATGGCCGATGGAGATCACCACGGCCGCATCGGCGACTCCTCCCGCTGGCAGTTGTCGCCGATCCGGTGTCAGTTGCTGACAGCACGCACCCGTCGCCAGATCCCCCACGACAGCTAGTTGCTGAATTCTGCAACTTCTAAGATAGTACTGTCTTGACGTTGCCGGGCGGTCGCGCACGGGGGGCGGCCGGGCGGGCTTGGCGTCATGGACGGTGAACGTGGCTGTACTGGCTGAAAGGGGTGCCCTGGTGGTGGTTCCACTGCATCAGGTGAAGGCGGAGTTCTTCCGCATGTTGGGGCATCCCGTTCGAATCCGGGTGCTGGAGTTGCTGGTGGACGGGCCGATGCCGGTGCGGGATCTGCTGGCGAAGATCGAGGTGGAGCCGCCGAACCTGTCACAGCACCTCGCGGTGTTGCGCCGCTCGGGCCTTGTGACGGCGACCCGCGAGGGGCCGACCGTGGTGTATGCGCTGGCGGGTGGGGATGTGGCCGATCTGATGGGGGCCGCACGCCGGATCCTGACGGAGGTGGCGGCGGGGCAGGTCGGTTTGTTGGAACAGCTGCGCGAGGCCGAAGCCGGCCGGTCATGAGAGGGCCACGGAGGCGGCGACCGATGCCGCCGGCTCGGCGGCCTGGCGCCGTGGGGACGGTCTCGTGACGTCCCGCGGATCGGCCCGGGTGAATCCGGCGTTCGGTCTCGCGGTGTACGTGTCCGCGCAGGCTCGGCCGGCTCTCGAGACGGTTCTCGCGCGGGCCCCGGGCATGGTGGTGGTGCAGACCGATGATCCTGGCCCGGATAGCTGCCGGCGGATCACCGTGGACGCGGACAGCGGGTCGACCCCGTTGTGGCTGGTACACGCACTGCAGGAGACATTGGGGTCCGAGCTTCTCCATACCGAGGATCCGGTGTTCGCGGTCGCGTCCACGGGGAAGCTCGGCCAGTCGCTGCGGGCGTCGATCGCCACGGGGCGGGACCTGGCGTTGTTGGACGTGGACGCGGACCGTCGCGTGGTCCGCCATCTGTCCACCCATCCGGGGCAGACCGACAGGTTCAGCGGCCGGACCCGCAGAGTGGCCCTGCTCAGCGACGCCAGCGCGGTGCTGGACTTCGAGCCGTTGCCGGCCGGGGCCTCGTTGCCGGCGGTGGAATCCCAGGCCGTCCACCTGCACCGGGAAACCGGTTTCGATGTTGTTCCGATCCCGATCACGGTCGATGGTCCCGACGAGCTCGCCTCTGCGATCCGCATGATCGATGCGGGGTTCGGTGCCTCGGTGCTGGTGCACACGCATGTCCGCCACATCGACGCGGTGCGCGCCGCCCTGCGGCCCGGTCCCGCGCCGCATCCGGTACTCCTCGACACCATCAACGATGGTTTCGCCGTGGCGGCCGCGGCAGCCGCCTTGAACCATCTGCGGCTTCGGGACATCGGACCGGGGCAGGCTCGGGTGGCCGTCGTGGACCCGCACCGCGGTGGGGATCTCGCCGGTCTCCTGCTGGCCGCCGGCATCGGCGATCTGATGTTGTACGACCCGGTCATCTACGGTGTGCAGCTGCTGCACCAGCTCGCGGACCGTCTCGATCTCATTGTCGACCTGATCGGTCTGGCGGCACCCCCCGTAGGTCCCGCGGTGTTACGCGCCCGGCCCGAGGCACCACCCCGTCTCACCCAGGCGACCATGCAGCCACGGCCCCTGCACGCGCTGCCGGGCCTGCTGCGCGCCGCCGTGACCGCCCGCCGATCGATCACCATGGCTGCTCGCGTCGCCGCAGTCCATGCCGTCGCGGAGCAGGCTCCCTTCGGCGCCCTGCTTCCACGACCAGACCATCCCCACCTCGTGTCAGCGGTTTCGGACGCCGCCCTGTCAGTGCTGTCCACTCCCTGATCCCGGCGGACCCGCCCAACCGCCCCGCACCCATGTCCATTACTTGCGGATATTAGCAATTCAACATTTCTGGAGGCAGTGACATCATCATGGCTATATGTATGCGGGACGCCGCCCATCCGCAGGTCCGGCCCGGCCGCCCTGCCCCCAAGGCAACATGGTGAACACGGGGCTTACCTCACAGGCGATCTCGCTCCGCGCGTTGCCCTACCGGGATGAGCTGGCCGCGTACCGGTACCGGCCGACCCCGAACCTGCTCGTGGGTGTCATCGTCGCGGTCGTCACGCTCCCGCCGGCGTGGGGTCTCGGTGTCACCTCCGGAGCGGCAGCCTCGGCGGGGCTCATCGCCGCGATCGTCGCCGGTGCCGTCGCGACGAAGACCGGGACAGGCCGTGGGATGCAACGCCGTGCTCGTGATCGGCGCGGCCGATTCGTCGCTCGCGTTCATGGCCTGGCACCAGCGGACGGAGTCGGCAGGGGCATCGTTGAGAACGCGAGTGGAAGCACGCAGACGGACGTGGGCACCTCGGGGTGTCCAGCGCATCTGCTGTTTGTGGACCACGCGTCCGCCGATGATCTGGTTGGCGGATTCAGCGGTGAACCTGTCTGCCTGCCTGGTGCCGAGACAGCGCCACCAGCGGAGGCTGGGCAGGGTGCTGGGTGCGCAGCGCGATCGCGCGGCTGTTTGTACGTCGGTTGGCGCGGGCGCAGGCCGGGCAGCAGGCCTGGTCGGAGAAGGCGGTGTCGACCTAGCTGGCGAGGACCTGGTGGGCCTCTGCGACCCGCATCCCGGCGCTGACGAAGTGAGAGCGGGCTGCTCACACACGCCGACCTCGACGAGGGCGGCGCCTGGCACAGCACCGGGAACGCCGCGGGTCTGCCACAGCCCTCCAGACCAGCAGCACGCTCCACCGCCGCAGACCGGGCACTGCCGACCCGGGGCTCGCGCGGAAGGCGTGGCTTCGACGATGCAGCATCGGTCGTCGAAGGGCTGTTGCGCGCCCCAAAGTCCGGACGCGATCGCGATGCGCCCTGCTTGGGGCCGTCGACCTACCCGCAACAACACATGGACGACCTTCCCTCTCAACTATCTGACGACTTCATCAGATAGTTGAGATACAGTTCGATCGTCTGACAGTCTGCCGAAGGAGTGGGAGATGCCCGTCACGATCCCGGGCCTGCAAGCGACACCGACGACACATCCGGCGTTGCTGGAGTGGGTCGCCACGATCGCTGATCTCACCCAGCCCGACCGGGTTCACTGGTGCGACGGCAGCGACGCCGAGTACGACCAGCTCTGCGCGGAACTCGTCGACAAGGGCACGTTCCTGCGCCTCGCCGAGGACAAGCGGCCCGGTAGCTACTACGCCGCGAGCGACCCCCGTGATGTCGCTCGTGTCGAGGACCGCACCTTCATCTGCTCGAAGAGCCGGGACGACGCCGGTCCGACGAACAACTGGACCGACCCGGAGGAGATGCGCAGCATCCTGCGGGGCCTGTTCGCCGGGTGCATGCGTGGCCGCACCATGTACGTCGTCCCGTTCTGCATGGGACCGCTCGGGTCACCGATCTCCGCACTCGGCGTCGAGATCACCGACTCGGCCTATGTCGCGGTCTCGATGCGTGTCATGACCCGCATGGGCCGACCGGCTCTCGAGCAGCTCGGCCAGGACGGCTTCTTCGTTCCCGCCGTGCACAGCGTCGGAGCGCCGCGCCAGCCCGGGCAACCCGACGTCGCCTGGCCCTGCAACTCCACCAAGTACATCGTCCACTTCCCCGAGACCCGGGAGATCTGGAGCTACGGCTCCGGCTACGGCGGCAACGCCCTGCTGGGCAAGAAGTGCTACGCGCTACGGATCGCCTCGGTGATGGCCCGTGACGAGGGCTGGCTCGCCGAGCACATGCTGATCCTCAAACTCACCGGGCCCGACGGGAACGTCCACTACATCGCGGCCGGGTTTCCCAGCGCCTGCGGCAAGACCAACCTCGCCATGCTCGTCCCTACCATCCCCGGGTGGAAAGTCGAAACGGTCGGGGACGACATCGCCTGGATGCGCTTCGGAGACGACGGACAGCTCTACGCCGTCAACCCCGAGGCCGGCTTCTTCGGCGTTGCGCCGGGTACCGGCCGGAAGACCAACCCCAACGCCGTCGACACGATCCACAGCAATTCGATCTTCACGAACGTCGCGCGGACCGACGACGGAGATGTGTGGTGGGAAGGGCTGACCGAGAACCCCCCGGCGCATCTCCTCGACTGGCAGGGCCGCGACTGGACACCGCAGTCCGCGACACCGGCCGCGCATCCCAACGCCCGTTTCACCGCCCCCGCCGGCCAATGTCCGACGATCGCCGCGGAGTGGGCCGACCCGGCCGGCGTTCCGATCTCGGCGATCCTGTTCGGTGGCCGTCGGGCCACCGCCGTGCCACTGGTCGTCGAGTCCACCTCCTGGCAGCACGGTGTCTTCCTCGGCGCCACCGTCTCCTCCGAGACCACCGCCGCGGCGGCCGGGACGGTCGGTGAGCTGCGCCGTGACCCGTTCGCCATGCTCCCGTTCTGCGGCTACAACATGGGCGACTACTTCGCCCACTGGCTTGCGGTCGGCAGCCGAGCCGGGGCGCGGCTGCCGCGTATCTACCACGTCAACTGGTTCCGCCGAAACCCCGACAGTGGCGCGTACCTGTGGCCCGGCTACGGCGAGAACAGCCGCGTCCTCGCCTGGATCATCGGCCGGCTCGACGGAACCGCCGAAGGTCGGGTAACACCGCTCGGTGTGGTCCCCACCCCCGAAGCGCTCGACGTCACCGGGCTGGAGGTGACCGCAGACAACATCGACCTGCTCCTGTCTGTGGACCGGGCCGCCTGGGAACACGAAACCGACTCGATCCGGCGATATTTCGTCGGTCTTGGCCCCCGCGTGCCCGACGGCCTCTGGGTCGAACTCGCGGCCCTGGCCGACCGGCTCCGTTGACGGCCATGTCCCCCATGTCCCCCGTCCCATCGCCGCCCCGGGCGTCAACAGGCCCGGTCAGCGTCGCAGCCTGGCGGTGGTGCCCCCGATACCGCCGGCCGCGTCCCGTCAGCAGGACTGGTCCGGCGACACCACCGTCCATCGATGCCCGCTCGATGACTGAACGACGCCGATCCAATCTGATGAAGTTGTAAGGTTGTCGAGTCACGTGACGGGCCGTTGGGCTGATGTCGTTCCTGACAGGCGAATAATGGCTGGAGGGAGAGGTCATATGGCGACGCCGTTGTACAAGCTGAAGGCGGAGTTCTTCCGGACCCTGGGCCACCCGGCACGTATCCGGGCGTTGGAGCTGCTCAGCGAACGGGAGTGGTCGGTGAGCGAGCTGGTGCCCGAGGTCGGGCTGGAGGCCTCGCATCTGTCCCAGCAGCTCGGGGTCCTGCGTCGCGCCGGGCTGGTGACGACCCGCAAGCAGGGCAACACCGTGTTCTACGCGGTGGCGTCGCCGGAGATCGTGACGTTGCTGGCGGTGGCCCGCTCCATCCTGACCGGCGTGCTCCACGAGCAGGCCGACCTCCTGCGGGACCTCCTCGCCACCGAGCACTGACCCTCCTGACGGAACCGCGACCACGCCTGACCACGACCATCGACACGGTGATCCCCTCTCAGGACACCGAGAGGCTGCCTGCCCCATCCCAGCCGACAACAGCGCAAGGAAAGAGCCCGTGATCGGGGGCACCTCACGGACATCGTTACGTTCGCCACGTGGAGAGAGGACCTGCTCAGTGGTCGACACTCTGAGCGCCTCGCGTCTTTCAGGAGTCTACGGGCGCCACGATCCACGTCGGTGGCGCGGACCCGTTCCCAGCTGCGACGCAGGACATCGCCGGGCCTCCCGGAAACATCCGCGGCCTCCGGTACTGGACATGGATGCCGATTGACATGGGTCGTTCTCTTCACGGACAGGTCCAGGCTCCGCCCACGGAGCTGAACGCCTCCGACGGGACCGCGGTGGAAAAGCTCGCAGAATTCATCACCCGGGGTAAGGAGAACGGTTTCGTCACCCCGGAGGACCTCGCCACCGCGCTCCTCGACGCAGAGCTGCCGCCCGAAAGAAGCGACCTCGTCCTACGGCTGCTCGCAGACGACGGTATCGAGGTCCTCGACGAGGCCGACGACGACGCTTCAGACACACCTGGGCGGCGTCGCGACCCGGAGGAACACGCATCCGCGATGCCGACCTCGGATCCGGTGCGGATGTATCTCAAGACCATCGGCCGCGTGCGACTGCTGACCGCGGCGGAAGAGGTCGACCTCGCGAAACGGATCGAGGCGGGCCTGTTCGCCTCCGAGAAGCTCGCCGCCATCCGAAGGATCTCCCCCCAGCTGCGTCAGGACCTGCAGGCGATCGAGCGAGACGGGCAGATCGCCAAGCACAAGCTGGTGGAGGCGAACCTGCGCCTCGTGGTGTCCATCGCCAAGCGGTACCTCGGCCGGGGCATGCTGCTGCTGGACCTGATCCAGGAAGGCAACCTGGGTCTGATCCGGGCGGTGGAGAAGTTCGACTACACAAAAGGCTACAAGTTCTCCACCTACGCCACCTGGTGGATTCGGCAGGCCGTCACGAGGGCCCTCGCGGATCAGGGGCGTACCATCCGGATCCCGGTACACATGGCCGAGATGGTCAACAAGGTGACGCGAATCCAACGGCAGCTCCTGCAGGAATTAGGCCGAGAACCTTCACCGGAAGAGATCGGCACACAGGTCGACCTCGCCCCGGACAGAGTGGAGGAAATTCTCAGGATCGCGCAGACACCGGTCGCCCTGGAGACCCCGATCGGCGCGGAGCAGAACTCCCAGCTCGGAGACTTCATCGAGGACAACGACGCGGTTGTTCCCTTCGAGGCGGCAAGTTCCGTACTCCTGCAGGAGCACATCGCATCGGTCCTCCACACCCTGCCCGCGCGGGAAAGGAAAGTCATCCAACTCCGGTTCGGTCTGGCAGACGGCCAAACCAGGACGCGGGAGGAGGTAGGCCGGGAATTCGGGATATCCCGGGAAAGGGTCCGGCAGATAGAAGCAAGAACCCTGGCGAAGCTGAGCCACCCGGCACGTTCACAACGCTTACGCGACTACCTGGCATAGCTGTCCAGACAGTACCGGGGCGCAGGGTCTGCGTGTTCAGCCGCCGTTGCCGGCAGGAGGAACCTGCGGAGACTGTTGAGGTCTGAGGAAGGCCATATGCCGGGCCCCGTCGGGCGGGCGCTCCGACGGCAACAGCCACGAGTCTGCCGGAGCATTCGCGGCGCGCCTGGACCGCCGCGCACGCCGAGGGGCATAGAAGCCGTTTTATCGCCCCTCTCCGTCTTCTCTGCCGCGTATCACCTCGGCCCGACGGTCGGGTTCGGTGCGATCTCCAACGTCACACCGAACCCGACCGCGGTCTCGCACCCACAGCACCGCGAACTGAAGAAACTATTCCTCTCATCATCTCCACCCGGAAGGGCACGGAGATCCACATCCTGACGATGAATCGGATTGTTCATGTACCCGACCACTCCGCCCGTCCTCAGCACCCCCGCCCTGCCACGATGAATACCGCCTCCCCCCGGTGGATAGCGTCGCTTGGTCGGTTCCTGCCCAGCCGGGCCGACGCGCTGGCCATGCGCCGTCAACCGGGCCGCGATCTGATCGCGGGGATGACCGTCGCGGTGGTCGCCCTACCCCTCGCGCTCGGATTCGGTGTCTCCTCCGGCCTGGGCGCAGCCGCGGGACTCACGACCGCCATCGTCGCGGGCGCCGTCGCGGCCATCTTCGGCGGATCCAACCTGCAGGTTTCCGGACCCACCGGGGCCATGACCGTGGTGCTCGTACCCATCGTGCACGACCACGGTCCGGGTGGGGTACTGACCGTCGGCCTGCTCGCCGGCATGATCCTGCTCGCGCTCGCCGTCCTTCGCGTCGGCCGCGCGATGCGCTACGTACCGGCCCCTGTGGTGGAAGGATTCACCGCGGGTATCGCTGCGGTGATCTTCCTTCAACAGGTTCCCGCCGCCTTGGGAGTACATCCACAGGACCAGGACACGGTGACCGCCGTCGCCTGGGGGGCCATCACCGACTTCGCCCACCGGCCACGCTGGACCGCCCTCGCCCTCGCCGCCGCCGTCGTGGCGTTCATGCTCGCAGGCGCCCGGCTACGACCCACCGTGCCGTTCTCGCTGATCGCCGTCGCCACCGCCTCCATTCTGGTCGCGGCGACCGGGTGGGACGTCGCCACGCTGGGCGCACTGCCCGCGACCCTGCCCAGTCCCTCCCTCGGGTTCCTCGACATCTCCGCCATCCCGACCCTCGCGGCGTCGGCGGTGGCGGTCGCCGCGCTGGCCGCCCTGGAAAGCCTGCTCTCCGCCAGCGTCGCGGACGCGATGACGTCCCAAGAACAGCACGACCCCGACCGCGAGCTGTTCGGCCAAGGCCTGGCCAACCTCATCGTTCCGCTGTTCGGCGGAGTACCCGCCACCGGTGCGATCGCCCGCACCGCCGTCAACGTCCGCTCCGGAGCATCCTCGCGCCTCGCGGCCCTCACCCACGCCCTGCTCCTCGCCGGGATCATGCTCGCAGCGGCGCCCCTCGTCGCGCACATCCCGCTGGCCGCGCTCGCCGGTGTCCTCCTCGCCACCGCCCTTCGGATGGTGGAGATCGCCTCGCTACGTGCCCTCAGCCGCACATCACGCTCCGACGCGGCCGTCATGACACTGACCACAACAGCGACCATCGCTCTCGACCTCGTCGTCGCCGTCCTCCTCGGCCTCGTCACCGCCGGAGCCCTCGCACTACGGCAGATCGCCCGCAGCGCGCGCCTGGAAGAGGTACCCCTGGACACGGCCGATCATCACGACGCCGACCAGGCACTTCTCACCGACCACGCGCTACTCACCGAGCACATCGCCGTCTACCGCATCGACGGACCCATGTTCTTCGCCGCCGCCCACCGCTTCCTTCCCGAACTCACCGCCATCGCAGACGTCAAGATCCTCATCCTCCGGCTTTCCAGAATCAGCGCGATCGACGCCACCGGCGCGATCGTCCTACGCGACATCATCGACCGTCTCGAACACCGCGGCACGACCGTCTACCTTTCCGGCCTGCGCCCCGAACACACAAAGGCCCTGGCTGCCATCGGTCTGCTCGACCGACTGGAAAAACAAGGGCACCTGTTCGACTCCGCCGCAGCAGCCATCCAGACCGCCCGAAACCATCTCCGCCACACCGGCACCATCCCGAAACAAGGACAACCACTCCCGGTGCACGCCATCATCCTCCCCGGACCCGAGGCGTGATCGGGTGAACGGCTGCGACGCTTTTAAGAACTTACCCGCACAGCGCCGGCAGATCGATGCGTTCTCGGGTCGTTAATTCGCTGACAGCAGGCGGCGATGGCATCGAGAATCCCGTCGACGGCCGTGGTCCAGATGAACGACTTAGGGCCATTGTTCCAGATGGTGATCCATGTGTGGATGTTGATTGAGGGCGGCCGCGGCCCGGTGCGCCGAGTGGCGCAGCCCGCGGGTAATCAGCTCGACGCACCAGCGTCCGGCAATGTTGATCAACGATGGGAACACAGGAACTTCTGGTCGGTCCCAAACGCGAACAGAACACGCGAACTTCAGGTATTCGAAGGATTGGGAGGCGTCGTCCATGGGACGCGGTCGAGCGAAAGCGAAGCACACGAAAAACGCCCGCAAACTCAAGTACGCATCCCCCAGCCTGGATCTCGACCGACTCCAGTCAGACCTCAGCAGCGCCCTCGTTTGGGAGCATGACGACCACGACGAACTCCTACCCCCAGACCCGCAGACACCCGACACAGCGGAAGAGCACGGGAAGCCAACCACCTAAAATCCCGAGCCGGCACATCCCACGTCATACACGGCAGTGGGGTCGGATAGGCTCTTCACCCGTTGACGGGACTCGGTGCCGATGGGAAGCGCTGGCCTCATTCGTTTCCTCGGGTCGCCGTTCCGGTGGCCGTGCCACCAGCGGCGGACAGCGCTGCCCGCGCGCCGCCTCGTCGCAGTGCCTTGGGGAGAAGCCTGATCAGCGCGGCGAGCACCGCCCGGTCCGCCCAGTCCCACCGCGGCCTCGGCTGGGTACGGCGCAGCACCGCGACCTCATGCCGCAACACCGGCAACTCGATGTCCTTCGACGCCGACGATCGACCGAGGAGAACCAACCAGCCACACACCCGCACGAAGCTCAGATAGAGCGGGCGTACAGACACAGCTGACCATCATGCAGGCCAAAACAGCGGGTATTGCCAGTGGTTCCCGCACTGCCCGACGATGTCCGCCTCGCCTTCAATGCCGCTCCCTCAACCGCCACCCAGCGGCATCGTCGAGCGTGGACAGGCACGACGTCGACGCATCACTCGATCACGACCAATCGACAGCCGCGGGACAGCGGAATCCGCCGAACAGAGCCGCCGTGACGGCGACCTTCGCGCGAAAGCGACAGCACTATCAGAGGACGGTGTTCGGCCGCCGGTCGAGAGGTGGGGACCGTTGGAGCAGGCAGTGGTTCAGCGCTTCGGAGGGCGCCGCAGCGCCGTCTGTCCACCGCCCGGAACGTCAGCGGCAGGGGCCGAGGGCCGCCATTGGGCCGCAGCGGCTCGGATCGAGCCCCTTCACGGCCCGCCGGGCGGCCCGATCGACCTCAGAAGCACCGCGGAGACCGTTGCCGTTCCCAGGTCTTCCACGCGTCTGACCGCGCCGTGGCTGACGTGGAGGCAAGGTCATACACCGGCCGACCGCCAAGCGTCCTGGCCAACCGCACGGCAACCGACCAACGGCTCCCCGTACCCCGACGAACACCTCCTGGGGTGGAGCGAGATTCCGAGCGCCACGCACCGGGCTCACCCGGGCGCCTGGTCAGGCCGGGTTGGATCCCCAGCTGAACTCTCACCCTGACGGCTTCGGACGTCTCCTCATACTCAGCTGCGGCAACCACTTCGCCTTCTGATCCAGCGCCGGAAAGTCGCAGCTCATGACCATCAATGCTGATGGTACAGCCATGTATGGGAGTATCCCAGGCGGGTAGCGCCTCCGGGTTCGGCGCTACCACGTCTCCCTCCTCGGCCATAAGTGCCCTTGCCAGCCAAGCGGGCTCCGGGACGAGGGCGGCGAGTTCCCCCAGGTGTTCCCAGAGCCCTCCTGCCGTATCGGACACGATTTCCGTTGGCATGCCAGGATGCATTAGTGCGGCCCGTGGAAGTCGCCCAGTGACTGCATAGGCTGCCTCGTCTACCGAGAGCGGATCCCCCGCCACGCCGCTCGTCTCCGGAGACCAGGATGAGATCCACACTCGCAGGATCTGTGGTGGCCTCGGCCCGAGGTCTGTCAACTCGGCGAACCGGCACAGCACCTCCGCCTGGGCGGCCACGGCACGTTCCAACCCGGCACGGACGCCCTGCGATGCCGAGGGGGCCAACGCCAAGGTCATGGTGCGCACGTGGAGCGACGGCGCGGTCCGCACCACCAGTCTCCGACCCGTGAACAGCATTCTCACCCCTGCCATGTCAATGTCGGTGACGCTACCCTATGGTATCGGTTCCGATTCCAGAGCGTGCGCGTCTATGGCATTCTCGATGTCGGTGTTGAACGTATAGACAAAGCCGCCCCCGACAACATTCTCGTCGTCGTCCTCGTTCCAGGTCGTGCCACTCTCTATCCCGTACACTCTGAATTCGTCGTCGAAGATATCGTTCACATCTCGGTAGATTGCCGAACCGCTGTCTCCATCGAGCGCGAAGTCTTCGGTGTTCTCATCCCATTGCATGGCTCTGGTCGCATTGTAGAAGATGGTGCCATCCGGCCAGATGACCTCTCCCTGCTCGTAGTTCCTGGCGCACTTCTCGGTGCCGCTTGTCACGCCCGAGAAGCAAACAAGGGTGTCTTCGACGAACTCGTCGGCATCGTCGGTGACGTTACGGAACACCGAGCCACTTTCGGCTATTATTTGGTTCGTCGCGAGTCCACGAGCAGGAATCCATATTGACGCCACGTCGACGTCGTCGTCGTGTCCGTCATACGAGTCCTCGATCGCGCCTATGGTGTTTCCGTTGTCGTCCTCGATCAGAGTCGGTTCGCCCCATATGTTGGTCGGGTCGAAGCAGTGCCCGGCCGTCAGCATATAGTAGTCACCGTTGGACTTCTGGGCCAGATAGCCGCCCGTGCAGCCAGAAAGCCATCCGTCGGCGATGTAGATGCCGCCGTACCAGGAAAGATTCTCGGGGTCGGGGTCGCGGGGCGCAGGGGTGTTCTCCGGGTTGTTCGCCGTGGATGACATCCGGATCTTTACGTCATCAAGAATGATGACATCACCGCCATAGCGGTCGGCAAGCACAGCCGCAGCTTCTGGCGTGGCGGCTGACGCGCGAATCCGAACCTTGTTCTCCTTCAGGGCCAGCGTCACCGCGTTGATCTGGATGCCGACACCCGCCAGATCCGCCCGCTCCCGCACGATCCGATCCTTGATGGCAGTCAGGGCGGATTTCGAGTACTTCACCCGACGGGTTGTGATCAATCCAGCCTGGTTGATCTTCTGGACCTTTGCTACCTGCTGCTCATAGGAGGAGTTGTCGACGAATCCATGAACGACTTTTCCGGTCGCGACATCGATCCAGATCCCCGCGTCGTTGGGATCGTTCTCGCCGGGGATGACGTCGACGGCGGCCTCGACAGCTCTGTCGAGAGCGAGATCGGCTGCGGAGAACGGAGTCGCGCCGGGCGACGTGCTCACCCTGACGGCTTCCGTGGACGAGCGGCCACGGGGAAGCGATGAAGAGTTATCGGAGGTTGTCTCCCCCCTGCCGAGCGGGATCACACTGGCCCAGTACTCGCCCCCATCCTTGACTGAGGGCTCGTCAAAGGTGGCCCAGCTACAGGTGGCGCACACGTCCTGGACGGCGATCTGCCGCGAAGCGGGCTTGTCGCTGCTGGCAGGTTGGCAATCGGCCCCCGCGCAACCGGACACGTAGAGGCTGACACGATAACCGGCCGGTCGAGTCTGGCCGTCTGGGATGTTCCAGACAACCTCGACCAGTTTGCCGGCGGTGAGTAGCGTTGGCCTGACGACCTCGGTCACCGATGAGCGCGGAGTCGCACTGTCGGTCGTAGGCTCGGTCGTCGAGGGCGAAACGGGTATGGATGATGTGAATCGGCCGGTAGTGTGATGTTCCGCCGTGCCGGCCACGGCGGACTGGGCCGCCACCGGATCGGTCGACGCAACCGCCCATCCGACTGGGGTCAGCATAACGATTAAAGCAGTGACTGTTGTTCGAAAGCATTTGGGTCCACGACGGTCGTGTGCGCGAGAATACATTAACCACTCCTCGTTAGATCAGGAGAAGACCCAGGGAACGAGCCGCCCCGACGGCAATGACTACGTGCCGGCGGTGCCACTTATCCGCGAACATTCCTCCAATTCTTCCGCGAGCGAGCCAAGCGTCACCCCAAGGGGGGGCCAACCCTGACGGGCGGTAGTAAATCGAGTTTATCGATCACCATCCGTAGGTGGAAACTAATGAAGAGTAAATCATTGGCGGCCTTTATTGTCCGCCGCGATCGACATATTTGTTGACCAACCCTCATCAGCGTCTGCCATATCTGCAGGTGGAAGCATCTATCCGAGACTCGGAATGTGCCCTAAATCACAGGACCGACCCTGTCTGGTACGCCCAACGATTCTTCGACATTGATCTTCAGCTTACTGAAGGCACCTGCGGGATACGCCAGAACGAAAGAGTTCGTGACTGCGGGAATACGCTGGTCAGCGGGATGGGCGGGTGATCTCGACAGCGCACACGGGGCCGTCTCCTGGGCCGGGCGGGAAGGGTAGGAGGGTGTCCGTACAATCAGGGCACTCTTTGCCAGCGCCCGGCTTGGCCCGCCCCTCGACGGCAGGGCCTCGAAACCTA
This sequence comes from Parafrankia irregularis, assembly GCF_001536285.1. Lineage (NCBI taxonomy): Bacteria > Bacillati > Actinomycetota > Actinomycetes > Frankiales > Frankiaceae > Parafrankia > Parafrankia irregularis. The sequence continues at coordinate 188,134 of NZ_FAOZ01000008.1, forward strand.
TCAACCAGTTTGAGGCAGGGTGTTGCGGAAATTAGCCAGCTGCGGCGTCTGGCTGGTCCTCCTCGCCCTCGACGGGCCGGTTGATCTACGCAGGTGGGCCTGGTGGTCGGCGGACGAACCGTTCGGGGTGCGCGGAATAGGCCGCGTCCAGGACGGCAGTGCGGGCCTGGTGGACCGCGGCGGCCTGCCCGTGGTTGACCACGGCCGGGGTGAGCAGGCTGATCCCGAGTGCCGGTGATTCTCTGGGGGTCGGACGCTGGTCACGGGCGCCCGATCTCTGCGTTTGCGCAGCTCAGAGGCCGTCTGGCTTGAAGGTATTGCTTGCTGCTGGATGACGTCTCCTCGGTCCTCGCCGCCGCCAATGCAGAACGCCGCTTCCAGCTGTGCCTGGAGATCACCGAGGAATCACTGATCCGATACCTCCCATCCACGGTGGCGACCCTGCACTCCCTCCGAGATCTCGGGGTCCGGGTGTACCTGGACGACTTTGGCGTCGAGAATTCCTTCCTCGGCCATCTGCGGGGCCTCCCGATCGACGGAGTCAAGATCGACCATCGGCTCGTCGCCGGGCTCACCACGGACCGGGCCGACCGAGCCGTCATTGATGCCGTCATCCGCCTCGCCCACGCGCTCGATCTCATCGTCATCGCCGAAGGTGTCGAGGCCTCCGACCAGGCCAGCGAACTCGGCCGCCTTCACTGCGATCTCATGCAGGGCCGTTACCTGGCCTGTCCACAGGACCGACTGCCGGACCTGGACACCATCGCGGGGCTGTAGAAGCAACATGGCCTCTCCCGACCCGCCCGGGTCCGTATGACGGTGGACGTCGCCTGTCTCGCACGCACGCACGCTCAAACGAGGCGAACTCCGGTCTGTCTCCCTCCGCCTACCGCCCCGTTGGCTGCAGACGGGTGCCACACCACTGGCTCGATCCATCACCGTCGTGCATGACGTCGAAGCCGGTGGCGTTGGCGTTGACGCGAACGAACGCATAGCAGGTGCTGACACTGCCTCGGTTCGTGGACAGGTCGATCGTGCCGGGGACGAGGCCGCCTGCGTCGTAGTCCTTTACTGCGCGCAGATTCGTGATGAAGGACTCCCGGGTCGGGCAGGGGCCCGCGGCCTGCAGACCGCGGAGAAAAAGATCGGCGCTGATGTAGGAGGCGACGGCGACCTCCTGGTCAGGCGTTTCCAGCCCGGGCCCGTACAGGGCCATCGCATTCTCGTACTGGCCGATGGCAGGTGACCGTGACTCGAAGGGGGTGTAGTTGAGCCAGATGGACAGGCCGGCGAGTGCCGCCCCCTTCTCCTGCAGCAGTCGGGCATTGTAGCCGGTGGGGCTGATGATGACTCTCGGCTTGCCGCCACGCACGCGGACCGCTTCCAGGACTTCGGCGAGACTGTCCATCGACACGGTGGAGACGATGATATCGGCCTTGCTCGCGATAATCTGGTCAGCGGTACGCGTGGCGCTACTGATTCCAGTCGTGAAACCAACACGTCCGACGGTTTCGATGTACTGGCTGCCGAGGCTGACTATCAGCTGATCGGCGATCTCCGTCGAGCTTCCAGGATCTTCTTGCTGAAGTACGACAGCCCTGGTACCGCCCTGTGCTCTCGCATACCGGCCGAAGGTGGTTACTGCTGCACCCTTGGCCGAGACGTAGGAGAACGAGAACATGTTGTCGTGGTCGTTCCACAGCGACTCGGCCGTCAGCCCTGTCACCGGAACACCTGCCTGGTCGAGGTAGTCCGCGGACCCGGAGACCGCCGCGCTCAGCTGGACGAGCCCGAGGGCCCTCTCCTTCTCGACGAGGTCTTTCGCGACCCGGGCGTTGACGGCTGGTGCGTCCGAGTCATCACGCCAGACGAGCTCGATCTCACGGCCGTTCACACCGCCGGTCGCGTTGGCGAGACCGATTCGGGCCTCGACAGCGCTACGTGCCGGCCTGAACGCATCCGCGAGTCCTCCGGTGTCCGGATAGATCAGGCCTACCTTGATCGATTCCGGAGTCACTCCGGGAGCTTCGCAGCTCGCGATCCGACCAGCGTCCCCCTTGCCGGCGGAACAACCGGCGAGCAGCCCGACCGCCACGGCGGACGTCACCGCCTTGCGCCGCCAAGGAGATGAGCGTCGACGGGTTCCAGCCCGAAGCTCCTTCGCGGCCGCGAGCATGACGACTAATCGTGAGACACCCATCGGATACTCCCTAGCAGGTGCCACGGCCCCCGTGGTGACGCGTGGCGGAATGTGCGAACGCTCCGCCGGGGCGCCACGTGGCTGCGTGACTCCCGGGCGGCCCCACCCACTCAAGCGGGTAAGCCAAAATTGGATATTGGATATTTTAGTACATCCGGCCGGATCGGCTTCGGCGACATCGAGTCGGCGAGCTGCCTCGGCGAGCGTGCCGCTCGTTCAAGATGACCGGCGGTGGCAGACCGTGCCGTTCGGGCCGAGTTGGACCCGACCGTCGACGGAGAGCCACGGAGGGCGTCCGACCGCCGCGTCCCGGCTGGGGCAGATCAGCGTGGAATCAACGCTCGCCCCTCGGCTCACACGCTACCGCCCGTGGGTCGCAGGCGGCGATGACTGCATCGCTTCACGTATCGCTGAGCCATGTTGAAGCGGCCTTCCACTCGGAGGACCGTGGCGGTGGGCCGAGACCGAAGACCTTTCGAAAGATTCATCAGCATTCCCCGTGCCAGGATTCGGTTGGACGGCCGGCACTGGCAGGGCTGGCCTCCGAGCAGCGCCGGCCGGACGATCGGGCCGGACACGCCCACCACCTGCACCTTCTCTCTTCGACCTCTGAGCCGGTGGGGTGACCATAGGGTAGATACAGTGTCCAGTCAACGGCCTGCCTGTCCGCCTAGTTCGCCGGGTCAGCGCTTCGGGTCTCACGCACACGGCCGGTGTCGCCGGCGGCGGCCAGCACGCCCCGCAGCACGGCGAACCCGGCCGCCGTCGAGATTCCGTGGTGTATCAGCAGGCCGTAGGAGCAGGCCGATGGATCGAGGCCCAGGGTTCAACGACTGGTTGTTCGCAATGCGCGGCCTTGGCTTTCGAATCGGCCGCTGGAGCCGAGGTAGGGCGCCCTGAGCTCGCGGAGCAGCCAGCCGGGGTGCTGCCTGTCGATGATCTCGATGTCGTCATCCCGGTAACGGTCCGGCTGTGTGCGTTCGGTGGTGTTGACAGGCACCGCGCCGATGTCCGGCCGCGGTCCGCCGGCGATCTCGGTCCCGGCCTGGTCAAGTGCACGCCGGGCCGCCGTAAGCGCGCGATCCCACCAGCTGTCCTTGGCCGGCAGCGGCCAGGGATACACGGAGGCGACCATCTCGTGGACGCGCCAGACCTCCTCCGCCTCGGCCTCCGACTGCTCGGGCTCGGCGTTGGCGAGTCGCCGAAGCCTCCGCAGCACCTCCTCTCGATAGCGCGCCCGGACGTCCGGGTCGCACAGCGGCCGGTCGGGCCCCCGCTCCCAGGCGCACCGCACCAGTTCGGCCGGGTCATCGAGTTCGGAGATACGCAACAGGTCGCTGACCGCCACCGCGAGTACGCCGAAGCGCTCGGCTTTCGTTCCCAGCGCGTCGACGGCCTCCTGAAGTGGTTTGCCCAGGCCGAGGCTGTCCGCGGACGGCACCGGCGCATGGCCGTGGCCGGCCATCCCGGCCGCCAGGCAGTCGTGCTCGTGCTGGGCGACGTCGACGGGGAACGCCAGCAGTACCAGGCCGACCCAGGAGGCGAGGATCTCCGGGGCGGCGATGTCCGGCGCACGCAGCGCGGGTGACGCGGCCGGAACCAGACCACGGCTGCGCGCGGGATGGCCGGCGAGCCGACTCGCTGCCTCCCGCAGCACCTCGCCGCGGGAGGCAGCGGCAACCGCGACGGACATCTGGACATCGACAACGTCCGCGTCATCGCTGGGCGGCTCGTCCGCCGCGGTCGCGCGAGTGCCAACAGCGCTGGTAGCGCCAACAGCGCTGGTGGCGCTCGCGGCAGGCGGCAGAGGCCGAAGGGCTGTCCCAGACCGGGTGGTTTCCACGTGCCCGGGATGCGAACTGCCTGCTACGGCGCCGTCGGCCCCCGCGCCAGGTGGCCCGTCGCCGACATAGACCGGCGCTGGGTTGAGTTCGCCGTAGGGCATCGGCCCGGCGTTACGGCTGACGAGACGCGCCAGTGCGTCGCCGCCGGTCCGCAGCGGGCCGCGCGCCTCCGGCGCCGCCGAGGATGGGTCGATCCAGTCCGCCGCGAGGCGGAGAAGGTCGCTGCGGGCGCGGGAGGTCGAACCAGGTTCGCGCAGCGCGCCCAGTACGGCGCCGAAGTCCGTCAGGTCCTCGGCGGACAGGGAAATTCCTGGTCCCGCCGTGGTTACGAACGCTCCTTGCGACCGCGGTGCGCTGGTCGCGGACGAGGACAGCGAGGGGTCGTGCAGTGGTGCCTGGGGGGTGGCTGGATGACCGTCGGCCGCCTCGGGCAGTGACACGGCGGTGTCCGTCGCGGGCTCGGCTGGCTCGCTGGTTCCAGTGGTCGTTGTCATTGCTCTCAGTGCTCACCTGTGAAGGGGATCCAGTCGGGGTCGAGGTCGGGCACACCGGGCCTCATCTCCTTGCGCAGCACGCTTCCCGGGTTCCGGAGAAGGTCGGTGAAGGAACGCGCCGGCCAATAACGCGGCCGGCCGAGGTGGAGGCGGAGCCGGCCGTCCTCGCTCAGTGACGCGAACCAGGAAGCGCCTTCTTCGACCTGCCACTCCGGCTTCGGTACTGGTCCGAACACTGGGGAGTCGCCGTCGAGCGTGCGGGCGAGAAACGTCCAGGTGCCGCCGTCGGGGATTTCCGGCAGAGGGACGATCGAAACCCGGGCCCGGAACTCCTGCGGCTGTCCGTCGGTAGCGGCGGGGCGGACGAACATGTCGGGATACGACTCGGCCACCGTCCCGTTCGGCAGCGCGGGGAACACCTCGACAGCGCGCTCTGGTCCACTCTGATCAGGCACGGCGAACACCGCCGCGGTCGCCGTCCCGTCGGTGAGCGCCTGCTGCCGCAGCTCGTAGCCCTCGTCCTCGGCGACCAGGTATGGCACCCTGCCGAGGCAGAGATTGACAAACGGGTTGAGGCGCTGGTCGACCTCGACCTGCATCTGGACCTTCGGCTGCCCGGGCGCGAGCGGTTTCCACCTGTTGTCCGATTCGGTCGAGACGTGTTCCAGGGCGGCCTCTCGCGCGGGCACGAACTGGCCCCAGACGATGTCCTCGGAGGCGTCGATCATCCGGTAGAGGTCGGCACTCCCCCAGACCGCCCCCCAGGGGCCCCGGGCCGTGCCCAGCTCACCCTTGTGACCGATGACGAACGGGTCACCGGCACGGAGCACGTCGTCGGCGACGTCGTCGTTGCCCCGCAGCCGGAAGTCGCAGGGCAGGCGGAGCATCAGGCCGCCGGTCTGGAAGGCGATCCGGCTGTCCCCCTTCTGCGCCCGCTCGTCGACTCCGACACCGGCGACTGTCGCCGCCCAGGCGGCGCCCATGGATGCCACCTCCTTGGCGCGCTTCTTCTCCACGACAAGGTTGGTCGGGTTCCAGGTGAGCGGCCGGCCTCGGACGGACAGGTCCGCGAGGCGGGCTCGGATGGTCTCGGCGACCAGCGGCATCTCGACGGTGCGGCCGGACAGCGCCACTTCGTCGAGCCTGGCGTCGGGGTCACCGCGGAAGGAGGCGCTCACCTGCGCCGCGGCCAGGCCGGCCGCCCGCCGGATGAGCGGCCGGACGAGGCGCTCGAAGTCCTCCGACCCGAGAGTCACCTTGAACGTCATCTCGGCGCCGCTGTTCCCGCTGCCCGACGAATCGTTCCCGCCCGGATTGGCCGACGTCTTCACCGATGCGCTGAGAAACTTGCTCAGGTCGCCGTCCTCCCAGGCCCGGCGACCGCCGAGCTGCTGCTTGGCCTTGTCCGCCTTGTGCCATAGCTCGAGGAATTCGGTGGCCTTTCCCTCCCCTCGGGTGGGTACCAGCTCGTCGAGACGGGCCCTGACCGTGGCGGGCACGGGCTTACGCGCGCCGCTGGTGACCACCTGCCTGGCCAGGTTCTCGGCCGGCTGGCCGGCGGCGAGCAGGTAGGCGTCGGCGATCGCGGCCTTCAACCAGTAGAAGACCCTCAGCGTGAGGTTGTCACCGCCGAGCTGCGGGTGACCGGTGGTGCCGAGCACCTCGGGCGTGAGCCGGTAGCGGCGCCCGATCAGCCGGTCGTCGTCCGCACCGACGGGTATCTCGGTGAGCCGGACGCCGATGAGGGCGATGTCGGTCGTGCCACCGCCGATGTCGACGACGAGGATGGTTCGCTGCCACCGCTTCTCGCCGTTCGGGCCGTCGGGCAGCCGTCGGGAACGGCCGCGCAGTGCCTCGACGCCGATCCCGGAGGCCGAGCCGATCCCGAGCATGACGAAGTACAGTGCCGCCGCGATCCCCTCGTCGACGTCGATCGGTGGGATCTCGACGTCTGGCATCGCCTTCAGGGCAAGCTCGCGGAGCCGTTCGCGGGCGGCCGGCGGAGTCACCGTCGGGCACAGCAGAAACACCCGGCGCAGGGCCAGTGGTTCGCCGGTGTCGGGATTCTCCTCGAGGCGCTGCTGGGCCTCGCCGTAGAGGTGTTTGAAGACCTGGCCGAGCAGATCGTCCGTCTGCGCCGTCCTCGCGGCCTCCGGCAGGTCGCCGCGCGCGCGGAACTCCCGGAGTGTGGACAGGGGCCGAGGCACGGTGATGCTCGGGAACTCGCGCTTGAGGCTGCGGACGCTGCCTTCGATCTTCCCTCCGTCTTTGGGCGGCTGGTCTCGGAGCTCCATCCGCACTGTGAGTGGATCGAACGTGACGACGTGGACCATGCTGGAAAGCGCGGTGACCGAGCTCTCCTCCGGGGCGCTGAACCGCACCGACTGGAGGCCGTTCGCTTGCAGGGGCGGGACGGCGTAGGCGTCGCGCAGGGCCTGGTCGAGCCGCCGGTGCAGCTCACGCGGAGCCCGGCGCCCGTGGCAGGCGACCTCCAACGGGCCGAGAACCGCGTGGAGCACCTCCAGGTTGCCGCTGTCCAGCTGGGCCGCGATCTCGTCGAGGGTGCGCTGGTCTCCGGTCCGCCGGAACACCTCGGCGGGCACGCCGCCGAGCAGTTTGGCCCATTCGTCCTGGGTATCGGTGAGCGGCACACGCAACAGGCCGGCCAGCGCCCTGGCGAGCGCACGGGCCTGCTCGGGGTCCAGCGGGTCCTGCAGATCGACCCTTGGCTTGTAACGGAGCGTGATCGCAGTGGTCGTCGTGCCGAAGTCGAAAACGGCGAAGCCGGTGTACTCCCTGGCCGGCGGGTCCGCGGTCGCGGCGCTCGGCTCCAGCGTGACCAGCAGGACCGTCTCGTTCACGGCCGGGGAGGACCACGTCACGGCGACCGTCGCCGCCGCGGTGATCAGCTCGCCGGGGACCCGAATTCCCGGGTTGGTCAGCACGGTGACGGCGGCCGCGGGATGGCCGGCGTCGACGAGCCGCAACCAGTTGCCGCGCAACCACTCTGCGAGCGGCTCGGCCTGCGGGTCGTCGACGGACAGCTCGGCCTGGATTTTCGGCAGTGCCCGCCCGGGCACCAGCAGCTGCATGGTGACCTCGGGCAGGCCGTAGGTGCCGCCGAGGATCGGGTCAGGAGAGGCCGTGTAGGTGTTCGCGCCCTGCAGTGTGACGCGCGGATCAGTGCTCCGCGTGATGAGCTCGAAGTCAGCCATGGTCCGGTTCCGTTCCGTCCGTGGGGGTTCAGCGGTAGTCGTCGTCGGGGTCGTCCCCGGGGGCGGCGGCGAGCTCGTGCTCGGTCGGGAGCGCCCGGATCAACTTGTCGATCTCCAGGGTGAGCTGTTGGGAGATCTCCGCGGCGAGCTCGATCACCTCGCCCTGGACGATGTCGCGGACGGCCGTGATGGCCTCGGTCCGGCGCCGGAGCACGGTTGTGAGGTGGCGGCGTGTCGCGCTGCCGGCCGGGTCACCCTCGTACCCCGGGTTCCAGGGCAGGGCATGGGGGCCTGGTGGGAAGGGAGCCGCGTCGGCCGGCTCCCTTCCCGCCGGCGTGACCGGGCCGGTGCCCGCGAGCCGGGCGCGTGCCGCGTCGGTCAGGCCTGACGGCGGCCCCGCGGCCGGGTCGTGACCGACGAGGCGCGTGCCGGTGAGCCGCTCGAGCTGGCCGAGCCGCTCGGGGCTGAGCGCCGTGGCGAGGACACCCAGGATGCCGGGGTCGGCGAGGGCCGCGGCGAGCGGGGTGAACAACCGGCTTCGTTCGGCCCGTTCCCACCCGTCCACGGCGTCGAAGACCTCCTTGTGGTACCGCTCGACAAGCCTGCTGGCCGACAGGCCGAACCGTCTGGTCAACGCCTGGGTGGACAGCGCGATCGCCGGCCGTTCGCCGGGCGGGGTCTCCTGTTGCGCGCGCACCGCGAAGCCCGTGTCCTCCCAGCTCAGTTCCTGGGCGAACTCGGGCCAGAAGGGCCAGCGGCGCACCTCCTCGAGGGCGTCCTCGGCGGCCCGGTCGAGCAGCGCCGCCAGCGGCGCCGTGGCGGTGCCCGGCGCCGAGGGCTCTGACCGACCGGCGTATCGGAGGCTGTCGGCACCGCCACGGAGTTCCCTCGCGGCGTCGCGCAGTTCCTCGACCAGGGTGAGCACAGCCTCCTGGGCGGCGTTGGCATCCGGGCTGCCCTGGGCGTCGAGGCGAGCGACCTCCCAGTCGTGCTCGGTGAGCGCCGCATGCACGGCGGCGGCCGCGGTGTTCAGCTGGTCGAGCCGGTTCGCCAGCCCGTTCGTGCGCACATGGCTGGTCACCAGGCTGCGCAGCGCCGAGATGCCGCAGTCACGGGCGTACTCGGTCAGGGCTTCGCGCACATCGCGGGCCGCGGCGCTGTAGGGATCGCCGTCCGCGAGCCGTTCGGCCACGACCGCCCAGGCACCTGGTTCCGCCTGTGGCACCTTCTCGAGGTGCCGGCCCACAGACTGCATGGCTGGCAGCGTGGAGACGAGCGCCAACCGGTCCAGTCGGTGGCCCTTGTCGATCCGGGCTCCGGTCAGGCTCTCCGCGACGACGCACACCCCGTGCAGCCGGCTGACTCCGCCGAAGAGCGTCTGCAGCGTCAGCGGGCCGTCACCCGCCGGGGCCTTGACGTCCTCGAACCAGGTCGCCACGACGATGGGCGCACGCGCGACCTGGCCCGCGGGCATACCCAGCTTGCGCAGAAGCGCGTAGAACTCCAGCGACGCCGGCGCCGCCGGCTTGCGGGTGTCGACGAAGTTCAGGAAGGTCTCGATCCCCTCGCCGCCCAGCCCGCTGACGAACAGGTCGCGGTGCTGGGTGTGCTGGGCGTTGAACCCGGGGAAGTCCCGGATCTGCAGATCCACCGCGCCGAGCAGGCCGGGCAGCGGCCAGTTCTCCGGATCGGCCTCGACGGTCGCCCGCAGCTCACGGACCAGCGAGAACGCCTCCAGCAGATGGTTCTCCTGGAGGTCCGCGACCGGGTCGGCCAGGTTGCTCGCCGGGGTGGCCGGGGCCGGCGCCGGCTCGGGGAAGTCCAGCGGTGGGGCCGCGGGCAGCGGCAGGCGGACCCCGGCGCTGACCAGTCCGGGCTTGATGGTGCGCCGCCGGCCCAGCAGGTTGGCCGCCCGCGCCTGCGCGTCGCGCAGCATGACCAGTTCCATGGCGATCTGCTTGATCGTCACATCGCCGGCCTGGTCGGCCCAGAGCCGCTTGCGGCACCAGGCGTTGAACCGCCCCCACCCGTCGGTGACCGGGCAGTAGTCGGCGAGTTCCTGCTGGGCGCCCAGCGCCGGGTTCTCCTCGGTCGCCCGCGTGACGAGCTTGCCGAGTACGTGGTCGGCGCAGCGCACGAACTCGTCGTGGCTCATGAAATGGACCTCGGCATGGACGATCCGGGTCGACGAACCGGCCGGCGCGGCGTGGAGGCGCAGGACGGTCACGTTGCCGGTCGTCGGATTCTCACTGCTCTCCAGCAGCAGCGGGACGCCGAGCAGCACGCTGAGGACCGTCGACTTCAACGAGTTGTACTCGCCGACCGCACCCAGCACGATCGGCGCGTCGATCTTCCCGGTGAGCGTGTTCAGCTGGCCGAGCAGCCGGCTCCGGATCTCCGCGAGCGCGGGCGATGATCGATCGAGGCAGGCGTCGTGCCGGGCCTTCGCCTTCTCCGCCTCACCGCGCAACCGCGCGATTTCGTCCTCGTACACGATGCGTGTTCTCCCCCCAGAGGTCGGCGCCGCGACCGGGCGCAGAGTGTTGGTTGTGCGTTCATTGCGGCGGTGGCGGTGGCGGTGGCGTGCCGCCGCCGGCGTTCGCCTTCTGGCCGTTCGACGCCGAGTGACCGGAGCCGAACGACGAAGCGCCCGCAGACGGGTTCGAACCGTTTCCGCCCGGATGGTTGGATCCGTTGGAGCCGTTGGAGCCGTTCGACCGGATCCACCGGGACGAGAACTCAGGGGAATCGCCGCGCAGCCAGAGCGCGAGCCGGTCGCGGCCCATCGCCACCGAGACCCGGGCCCACGCATGGCGCAGGTCACGAGTCAGGCCGTCGCGGTAGCGGCGTTCCTTGTCCTCTTCGACGTCGCGCCAGCTGGCCCGCGCCTCACGACGCTCGACGATCTCGTCGTAGGTGGATCGGCGTGTGACCAGCTTCGTGAGCAGCGGCAGCAGGTCCGCGCCAAGCAGCACCCCGCGCAGCACCCACGGCCACTGCCGGACCTCGGGATGCGCGGCCAGCACCCGCCTGAGCGCGACCTCCCGGGCAGTGAAGCCACGGTCGTCGCGGATCGCGTCCGCTTCGGCCTGGGTGAGCGTCGGCAGGTTCTCCGGCTTCAGGGCCTCGGCCTTGCGGGTCTGTGCTGCCACCAGGCTGCCGTTGAGCGGCTCGTAGACGTCTTTCGCCGCGTCGTAGACCGCCCAGTCCGCGGCTGCCTTGTCACCGGGAGGGGTGTTGTGGTCGGCGGTGGTGAGCTTGTCGTTCTGGTCTTTCCAGGTCTGGAAGGCGTCTTCCATGCGCTTCTTGGCGTCCGCGACCGGCCGATTGAGCGCCGTGATCTCTTTGTCGATCTTCTCGACCTCGAGGTCGCGCTTGTGCACGCGCGCTTCGTCCAGGTGCAGCTCGACGACCGACACCAGCTCACGTTTGATCTCCGGGGCGAAGACCAGCATGAGCATCGCTTCCGCGACCAGGTAGGCCATGCCGAGGGCGATGGCCAGCCGAAGGCCATAGCGGACAATCCGCCTCCACAGGGCCGAGAATCCGCCACCGGTCCGCTTCACCTCGGAGACGATCATCCGGTCGAGCAGGAAGACGAACGTGCCCCAGCCGAGGCTCACGGGTAACAGCCACAGGTGGAACGCGAGCACCGTTGACAGGAAGGCGAGGCAGACGGCCGCGGCGACGGCTCCGACCATGAGCAGCATCAGGCCGTAACCCGCGTAGCGCGTGCGCAACTCCGGCGTGACGAGCGCTGCCGGATCTGCGCCCGCGCACCAGAGCAGTGCCCGCGTCGGCCATTTCGGCGGTGGCAGGTCATCGTCGCCGCCTGGCGGCATCGCACCGCCAGGCGGTGATTCAGTCACCGGTGCCGCCTCGCGGTCCACCGGATGGCGCGCGAAAATCGCCACCTGAACCGGGCCATGGTCTACCCCCCGTATTCCGAGGCCCATCAGAGGTTTCGTGTCGACCGTATCGACCTCTGTTCATTGCGTCTAGCATCCTTCGAGCTTTCACAACGGAATGCGGAACGGGGCACAATGGCCGCCCCAGATGTTCGCCTGAGGGGGCGCGATGTTCAGCAGATCATCGGTGGCCGGACCGTCCGCCGATGAAACGAAGGGGGACGCCGCCGCGGTGGTCCTGTTGGCTGCTGCGGGGTTTGATCCTGCGATCCGTCTGGGGTGGAGGCCACACCAGGTCCGTGCGGGTCCGGGTTTCGCGCCTCGTCGGCTCTTCTTGTTGCAGCCACCCTAGAGAGACGGTGGCGACGTGGTATAGCGTTGCCCGTCTCCAGTTGAGGAAATTACGGAGGGCGACAATCAATCACGCGGCGTCGTCCCGGATCGGCGCGGGCGGGCGGTCACGGCGCCCGGCCTTTCACTTGCTCTTTGTCCAATGGAGTGGGGCCGCGCCAGCCTTGAATCGTCTCAACGGCCAGCAAAAATGCACTGATCTACCCAAGTGCGACCGTATGCTCATTTCTGTGAGCCAACCGGATCTTGAATGGTCCACCCCGCTGGGCGGCGAGCTGCGCGCGCGGCGGGAGGCTGCCGGCCTGAGCCTGCAGGGCCTCGCCGTGCGCAGTGGTTACAGCCGGTCGTACCTGAGTCGCGTCGAGACCAGCAGACGGGCGGCGACGCCCGCTGTCACCCGGACCTACACCGAGCTGGTCCCGGCCGGTCCGGCCCCGACGCCGCGGCACGCCTCGCAGTCACCCCCGGGGCGTGCGGCCGGCCCGGAACTCGGTGTCACCTGGTTCGGCTCCGAGGTGCGTCGCCTGCGCATGGCGACGGGCAAGTCCCTGACGGCCCTCGGATCCGAGGTCTACCTGTCGCGTTCCCATCTCAGCAAGATCGAGCAGGGCGACCGCCGTGCGAGCTATCCGCTCGCGCGCTCCCTCGACACGGCTCTTGCCGCCCAGGGCCGGCTGACGAGGCTCTACCTCGAGGAATGCGCGCGGACCGTCCCGGTCGCCCCGGACACGGACATTCTCACCCGCAGCGGACGGGACCGCGTAGAGGCTGGAGATCCGGACCCTGCCGAGCGCGCGGCAGCGGCGGCGGAGCGACTGGAGACCCTGCGGACACGCAGCCACCAGGTGGGTCCGTACTCCGTCCTGCACGACCTCGGCGCCGGCGTCATCGACCTGCACGCCGCTGCCGGAGACGGCCGGGGCGCGGCCAGCCCGGTGTGGGCGGTGCTGCTTCGCTACGCCGAACTGCTCGGCTGGACGGCTCAGGAGACCGGGCACGACGCGACGGCTCTGCGCTGGACGCGAACGGTCGCGGACTGGGCGCGCGCCCTGGGCGACGCCGACGCGCTCGGGTACGCCCTGATCCGGCAGTCACAGGTCGCTCGGCGACGCGGCGACGCGGAAGCGGCCGTCGGCCTCGCTCGACGGGCGGGCGCGCTGCCCGGGATCTCGCCACGCGTCATGCTGTTCGCCACGCAGCGCGAGGCGCAGGCCTGCGCGCTCGCTCGGGACGACGCCGCTTTCCACCAGGCTCTCGACCGTTACTACGCGCTGGTCGACATGCCTTCACTCGACGCGCCCGCCCTGGATCCGGCGACGCGGTGGGGACCCGCGCCGGATCCGTTGTTCGAGCGCTCCCAGCTGTTCGAGGCGACGTGCCTGGTGGACCTCGCCGACTTCCGCACGGCGGCGGCACTGTTCGACCGAGGCATGGCCACGCTCGGCCCGCTGCGCTCGGGTTACGCCCGCCTGGCAGTCCGGCAGGCCATCGCCTACGCGCATCTCGGCGAACCCGACCATGCCAGCGACGTCATGCACGGCGCCCTGCCGACGCTGGCCCGGCAGGGATCGGCATCGCTGCGCGGCGACCTCAGGCTGTTGATCCGCGCACTGAACCGGCACCGCCGTTGTTCTGCCGTGGTCGCCCTCCTGCCGGACCTGACGTCCGTGGCACGCTCCGCCGGCGGCGTGGCCCCGAGCATCCACAGGCCCTCCGGTACACCGACGCTGAAGGAGAAGTAGCTGTTCATGGCCGAGCAGAGATATTTGATCTTCATCAGCTATCGCGGTTCCGATCAGAACTGGGCTACCGAGTTCGTCTACGCACGGATGACCGAGGCGTTCGGCGCCGACACGGTGTTCAAGGCAGGGAACGCACTTCGCGCAGGCGAGAGCTATCCACCCGTCCTGCGGCGCCAGGCGGTGGCCTGTCCGGTGATGCTCGTCTGCATCGGGCCTGGTTGGCTCGATGCTGGCACGCCTGACGCCGGCCGGCGCCTGGACTCGCCGGACGACTGGGTGCGCCTGGAGATCACCCTCTCGCTCCACGCCGGGAACCACGTGGTGCCATTGCTGATCGGCAACCACGATGAGGTGCGAATCCCGACGAAGGACCAGATACCGGAAGACCTCAGAGATCTGATCGACCGCCAGGCCCACCGGCTCACGCCAGGAGCAGGTCTCGACGTCACCGTGCCGATGCTCGTCGAGCGGCTGGTTGAGCTCGTGCCGGAACTGGGCGAACGTCGTACCGGCGCCGCCGCGCGGCGAGATGCGACCACGCCGACACCCGCGCCCGCTCCCGCACCCGCGCCCGCGCCCGCGCCCGGAAACGCCACTCCCGTTTCGCTGAGTTCGGCGCTCGACGCCGCCGGTCGACCCGATCTCTGGTGACACTCCACGCAGAACACCTGCCCGTCTGGTGACCGGCCGCTCTGGAGCCGGGAGGACCACGTCACCCCATGGCGCATGGAATCGATCGGATCGCGTCCGGACAAACCAGACCTGCCCGGTGGGAGGAGACACGCATGGCCGACGACGAAACTCATCGGCTCCCCGACGATCTGCGGTCGTTTCTCGATAACGATTCGAGTGTCGACGACCGGGAATCGGGCCTTGCCCACCGGGCCTTCTTCGTCGAGGAGCAGGTTCTCGGCAGGAACACATCGCGATTCGTCGCCGAAGGCGGCGTGCAGTTCAACAGCGTGCAGGTCTACGCATTGACTCCGGAGAACCTCCCGCCGATGGCGAGCCTGCGTCGTGGGCTCGCCGATCGACAGCTGGAACTGCTGAAGTTCCGGTTCACGATCGATCTGCTGCCGCCCGGTCGCAGTTACGTGTCGATCAGCGTCCGCATCACCGTCCAGTCGCCGGTGACCGTGCTGATGCTGCAGCCGCATCTGGACACGGCCGACACCGACCTGGAAAAGACGTCGAACTCCGAAGCGGCCCTCGAGGTGGCGCGTCTGGTTCAGGTTCACCTCACCAGGTCGCACGGCAACACAGCTCGGCGAACCGAGCACCTTCCGGTCACGACCGCCCTTGATCTGGGCCCCAGAGGTTTCGGCTGGACCTTCGAGGCGCGTGAGGGCGCGCCCCTGTTCTCCCGGACGGTCCTCACCCACGCGATGATCGAGGTGTCGCGCGGCACACCCAGCCTGTCCGGGCTGTTCGATGCCGAGGCGCTCATCATCCGCCGGGTGCTGAACACCTCCATCAGACGGCCCGCGAAGCCGGCCAACTCGGCGGCCCCGTTCTCCGTCGATCTCACGGCCGCGCCTTATCAGAGCCGGCCCTGATCGTGCCGAGCCCCGCCTCGATGCCACCACCTGACCCGTCCTCCGGGAGGCGAATCCCATGAGCGTCGTTCGCCAGGTTTCCGCGGTCGTGGCACTGTTGCGAGCCCGGCGCCTGGTGCGAGCCGGCAACCCCGACAGAGTGCTGGACCTGGCCGCGTCCGCTGTCGGCCTGACCAGGGACGATTTCGCGTCGCCGGACCGGCTGGGCACGAAGCTCCGGTCCTACCTCGATGGCCTGCCGAACCTGCTGGCGGCGAGCTACGTCCTGATGCTGGCCGGTGCACTCGGGATGGTCCGCAGGAATCTCGACGGCCTGCACGTGTTCGAGATATTCCTGGACGTCGTTCCAGGCGACTACGCGGATACCGATGCGTTACGGCAGAAGCTCCGACGGCGCTGCAGTGGGCTCCCGGCTGAGGTCGAGATGCTCATCGTCCTCGGTCTGGCCGGCAGCCTGGGCGTTCTGGGCCGGGATTCGGAGGCCGTCGCGCTGATCCGGGCCGATCTCGCTCTCGACCCCCTCGCTCCCGACCCCCTCGCCCTCGACCCCCTCGCTCTCGACCCCCTCGGACCGGACCGGAGCGGACCGGCCCTCCCTCACGACCTCGACGCCAGGCTCGAGCGGCGGCTGGCCGGGATTTCGCCCGACGCGGTCGCGGCCTACCTCACCATGCTGGTTCCGTATCTGGACAGCCTGGGAGCAGGGGCCCACGGTGCCGCGATCCTCGAAGCCCGGCTGGGCCTGAAGCCGGACGACTACCAGTCCCCGCGGCGCCTGGGAGCCCGGCTCGACCCGCTGCTGCACTCCCTGACCACCCGCGAAGCGCCGACCTTCCTGCTGCTGTCGCTGACGATGCTGCTCGGCGAAGCCGATCAGGCGGCGAAGGCTCTCGCACTGGTCGAGTGGTATGTCGGCGCCAACCCCGCCGACTACCGCGACCCGGACGAGCTTGGCCGCAAGTGGCGGGCCTTCTGCGACGCGAACTACCCGGATCTGGGCCCGACGCTCTGGCGGGTCTGGACTGACCTGCTGGTCGAGACCGAGCGGCCGGACGACGTGCTGGCGGTCATCGAGGCGGACACCGGCCTGAGACTGGCCGACCTGAGTACCAGCGAGAGGTTCGGCCCCCGGTTGACACAGCGGTTGCGCCGGGCCCAGGGAGACACGGCGGCGGCCTACCTCGTCTCGCTCACCTTCCAGCTGAACAGTCTCGGCTACGCCGAGCAGGCGGGCCTGATCATCGACTGGTACCTGCGGGGATATCAGAACCTGTGGCAGGTCCCGGACGACGGTGATCCCGGCGTCACCCATGTGATCCCGCTCGTCAGGCTCTGGCTCGAGCTGCGATCAGCGAGCGAGCCGGACTTCGCCTGGCAGCTGTCCGGGCAGGCGGTGGCTTACCTTCGCCGGAGCCTGCTGCTCGGCGATCTCAAGCTGGCCGACCGGCGGGAGTTCATCGGGTATCTGGAAGGGCTGCGGGGCCAGATCAGGTCGGTCGGCTACTCCTGGACGACGCCGAGCGCCGCCGCCCGCCCTGACCCGGCCCGTGTCCTGTCCGCGCAGCTGTGGGACGCCGAACTCGGCCAACGCGCGCTGTTCGAGGAGTTCCTCCTCACGAGGGTCGAAGCGGTCACGCCCGGCACCCCACCGCAGGACGGCTGGCCGTATCCCGACCACGAGCCGATCGACCTGGGGCCGCCTCAGTTTCTCCGGGCCAGCCCCGAAGATCTCCTGCGGCTGCTCGGCGAGGAGGACGAGAACCACTCGCTCCCGCCCACCGCCCCGATCACCGGAGTCGACAACGCGGCGTCGGGCGCCGCCGACCGAGCGCACCGGGCGGCCGGCCCAGCCACCGACTGGGCCGCCGACCAGGCCAAGGAGGCCTGGCTCGGCGAGGCCGAGGAGCTCGTGCGCCAAGGCGTGACCGAAGAACTTCTCGCTGAGACCCTCGGTCCAGGCACGATGCTGGTCCGGGCCGGGTTCCGGCCGAACGACGGCGCGCTGATCTGGGCGGCGCTGCGGGTCGGTGATGACGGGGCAGTGCTGGTGGTCGCGGCCGGCGTCGGTGAACCCGCTGATCAGCTACGTGCCCGCTGGGCGTCGCTCCGGCACGACCTCGGTCTGCAGATGGCCACCGTCACGGGAGCTGAGGAGCCCGCGGCCGACGCCCGCACGTCTCCCAGCGGCCGCGCCGAGTCTCAGGGCGACAGGCTGGCCGCGGTCCTCATCGAGACCCTGACCGCCGTCACCACCACGCTCGACGAGGTCGTCGAGATCGGGTGGGGATCCGGGGAGTGGCTCGGGAGCATCGCCAGGCAGCTCGCCGTGCTCGGATCCGGACGCTCGTCAATCGCGTCGCACGGTCACCTCGGAGACCGACTCCGCGAAATGCTGGCCCTCCCGCCGAACACCGGCGTGGCGGACCAGGAAATGCGGGAATCGTCGGTGCACCTCGCCCGGCTCGAACTCGGCCGGCTCCTGGCCGCGGCGCAACGCCATCAGCGTCGAGCGGCCGGCCACGGCGATATGCCGGACGAGGTCGACGAGGTGACCCGCGGCTACCTGGCCGAGATGGCGGAGATCTGGCCGCTCGGTGCGCTGTCGAACCACCTCGATCGCGACACCGACATGGTGTTCCAGCTGGAGGACGCACTCCAGCAGGTACCGGTCGCGCATTACCCGTTCGAGGGGGGAACCCCGCTGTACTCGCTGGTCCGCTCGACCCGGATATCGCTCTCCGTGCTCGTCACCATCATGCAGTCCCGGGCTGAACGACGGTTCGCCACGGACGCACGCCGGGTGTTGGCACTGTCCCATTTCGGCAAACAGGACCAGTCGGGTCAGATTGCCCGGTTGCTGCACTACGGTCATCGGTGGCTGGCTCGGCAGTCACCGGACCATCAGCTCACCAGCCTGAACGCAGCCGAGATCCCTCCGGGCGGCCTGGGCAACCTACGGGCGGCGCTGGAGTCGGGTCCGGGCTTCCAGACCGTGACCGTGTGCGGCCACGGCTTTCTGGACGAGGACTACCCGCCCGGGTCCGGCGGCGCCCGCTGGGGTATCCAGCTGCACGACGGTCCGTGGCGCGGCGTCGGCTGTGACCTGCGCTCCGTCAACTTCCTGCTGTTGCCGAGCTGCTCCATGGGGCGGCTCCGACAGGCTGGCGACACGGACGTGACCGGGATGTGCGCGCTGCTCGCGCTGAACAGGGCCCGATCAGTACTCGCCTGCCGCTGGCCCGTACTGGCCGATCAGGCCATCGCATTCACCCACGAGGTCGCCGCCACCTATCTGACCCTCAGCGTGCAGGCGGAGGATCGTGAGCGCGGAAGTCTGCGAGCCCGGGCGGTGAACATCGCGAGACACCACTTTCTGGACGCCTTCCAGGACGGCTCCCAGAACGACGCCGCCAGCCCGGCCGCCACCCCCGTCCTCCTCAACACGGTGGCAGCCTTCGAGCTCTATGGACTGGCCTGACAACCAGACCCGTCCGCACGCTCAGCGCTCGGGATACCGAGCCTCGGGCCGTCAGGGACCGATCTGCTTATACCCGGCGAGGATCCCGGCGGCTCGGCACCCGCCGAACTGATCGGCCGTCTTGCGTTGTCAGTCCTCACCGGGGACCGCCCTGCGCCACCGCCGAAAGTGGGCTGGCACCGATAGTCGGACACTCCGGTTCGCACGCCGCGAGGCCCTCTGGTTCGTCCACGTGTGATCGCCTTGGCCGGGTCACGGTAACGGATATCAGTCAAGTGGATGTCCAGAACACTGTCCGAGGGCAGATTCCACCGACCTCGCCCTGCGCCGAAGCTCGCCGCCGCGTTTCTCGCGGCGCGTTCGAAACGTGCGAGGGAGACATCCGTGGCAGGCGATGCGCGGGACAACGGTTCCGATGGTTGTGCGGACGGCCCCTCCATGGGTCGTGACGTTGCGGACGACAGGATTTCCGGTGATGCCGGCCATGCCGGTGCCGGCCCGGCGCTGGGTGGCGAGCGGGACCCGGAGAGAAACGTCGGCGCCGGTCCGACAGAGGCTGACCGGCAGGCAGCCGACCATCGCTATGACTTCGCCGATGATCTCGATGCCATGTACGAGGAGTACGGAGACTCGACCGAATATCCAGAGCTGGCCGAGCGCCTCGAACGAATCCGAGCGCAGCACGCGGAGTACGGCGATGTGTTCCAGAAGGTGCTCGACGGCCTTTTGGCTGAGCTGCAGGCCGCGGCTGCGGAGCTCTATCCAGAACGCTCACGGGATATCTCAGGCGTCCAGGCGGTCGCGGCCAAGGAGGCGGCTGTTGTGGCGCGATACGAGCCCCAGAGTGACGACACGGGCATAATCATCATCCCGACTGGGTTAGGAGTGCTGCTCCAGCAGCTCATTCCGCCGCTGCTTGGGCTGATTGGTCGCCGCAGTGATAGCTTCGCCGGCCTCCTGCGTACTACCCGTCGAATCTCCCGAGGCGACGCTGTGTCGGAAGATGACGCCTTGGCGAGGGCCGCCCTGCTGCGCTTCAACCTGATCCACCGCAGGTTGTGGGGCCGTACCGCCACGCTTGGTTTCAGCTTGGACGATCGTGACACGGAGAGGATGGCCACCTTCTCGACCCTCGCGTGGAACTTCGCGCTGGCCCACGAACTGGCTCATCACATACTCGGCCACGGCCGACACGGGGCGGAAACGGGCGCTGCCGGCTGCGGGGGCAGCCCGGAGATGGAGTACGAGGCAGACGCGGTCGCGACCAGGCTGGTGACGTACGGGGCTCGCCGCGATCAGCTCGTGATGCCGGTGCTTGGCGCCTACTTCGTTTTTGCCGCGATCGACGTGCACGAGCGCGCGATCCTGGTACGCGACCCGCTCAGTCATCCTCCAGCGGCGCTGCGGCTGCGGCGTGTACGCAAGCAGTTCGCCGCGCCGTTCGGTCGCGGCTTCGAAAGACTGACCGGAAACCTGACACCGGCTGTGGAGAAGGCACTGAATTTCGGCGCTCCCCTGGGCGGTGCGGCCTGGTATCGGGCCTACGAGCACCCGCAGGTGAGCATAGCGCCGCGGACGCCCACCTACCTTGAGCAGATCAGCAAGCTCGACCTGATCCTCGCCGGCCCGCTTGACCGGGCCGAAGCTGTTCTCCGAGAGGAGGACACGCGGCGTGGGACCGACCTGGGTGCTGGCCTCGCGCTCCTCCGCGCCGGACGGACCGGTGACGGCCTTCGCGCCTGGCGGATCAGCGAGAAACAGATCACCGCGCTGATCGACCCGACCCGGGCTGCCTCGTACCCGCAGCTTGTCCGCGCCCTCACCGACGGTCTGCAAAAATGCGGATTCGCGAAAGGAGAAACGCTGTGTCCCGCAATCGTCTGCGCAAACCTGCTGACCCCTCTTCTACCGACGGAAGGGCTGGTGTAGCGGCTGAACGAACGACGGCCGACAAGCAGGTTTTCGACGAGGAGCACTCCCGCAGCGACAACGATCTGATCGAACAGCTCGGTGAGTGCCGCGATGGTCACGGCCTGGGCTCCGGCCCACTCGATCCGGACGAGCACTACCGCGACGGGCTACGCTGGTACACCCGCCGCCGAGAACAGCTGCTGGCGCTCGTTCGGACGGCTCCCGAGATCAGGGAGTTCACGGGCGACCGCCGCCCTGATTCCTTCGAACTCTGGGCGGCGGTTATCGCCGTGCTGGCCACGCCTCAGGCGTCAGTCCTGCTCAGCCCATCGCGGGATGTGGCCACGATGCGTGCCGTTGTCGCGGTACTGCTGATGCGGGAAGGGGACTGGCAGGCTCAGGTCTGACGTCCAGATTCGGACGGATCAGTGAACTCCTCGTCGACAAGGCGCCGGCGGCGGGCGACGGTGTCCTCCGCCAGTGCCCGCGCCGCGGCTCGTTCGTCGAGGGCCAGCAACCGGTGTGCAAGGTTCGCGGCCGAGGTCAGGGTGTCGGGATGGTCGCTGCCCAGCACCTCCCGCCGCCGTGCCAGCGTGTTCTCGTCCAGGGCGCGGGCGGCTTCGTGCTCACCGAGGGCCGCGAGCCGGTTCGCGAGGTTCGCGGCGGAGGTAAGCGTGTCAGGGTGGTCCTCGCCGAGAAGGTGACGACGGCGGGTAAAGGTGTCCTCGTCCAGGACACGGGCGGCCTCGTGCTCACCGAGGGCCGCGAGACGGACTGCGAGGTTCGCGGCCGAGGTCAGGGTGTCGGGATGGTCGCTGCCCAGCACCTCCCGCCGGCGCGCCAACGTGTTCTCGTCCATTCCTCTGGCCTTCATCCACTCCCCGAGTGTGAACAGCCAGACCGCCAGATTGGACGCGGAGGTCAGCGTGTCGGGATGATCGACGCCCAGCACCCGTCGGCGCCGCTGCAGAGTCTCGACGTCCAACGTGCGCGCCGCCTCCACCTGGCCGTTCCGGTACACGGCGACGGCGCGCCGCGCGGCGGCGGCGAGAGTATCGGGATGATCGGCTCCAAGTACGGCTGTCCAGCGCTGATGGGTACGGGTTGCCAGACGCAGCCCCAGCCGGAACTGGCCGCAGGCCTGCAGATAGTGGCAGGTGGCGAGCAGCAGGCCGCGAAATCTCGCGGGCTCGGGGCACGGCTGGTCGTCGAGGGCATGGATGATCGCGACAACGTGCGGGGTGAGCTCGGCGTATGCCAACCAGTGTGCGGGGGTCCTTGGTTCGCCGGGGTCTGCGGTGGCGAGCAGGCGCATAGCCCGGACCAACACCGTTCGCCGGCTGTCAGCCGGGATGCTTGCGCGGACGAGAGCGCGTACGGGGCGCTGCACCGTCATCCGGACGTCGGAGACCGTGGCCAGGCCGAGGCCGATAATCACGTCGACCAGTTCGCCCGTTGTGGCCGCATCGCCGACCAGCAGGCTGCCGGGACGTCCCAGCACGGCCTTGCCTTCGTCCGGCCCGCTGGTCCGATGGGCAGCCAAGGGAATCGGTTCGGGTGCGAGATAGGCCAGACGCCGGAGCAGGTCAAGTGCCGCGGGATCGCGCCGGGCAAGTTCCTCCAGCGAGGCGACAGTGGTGAGCGACAGGCCGTCGGGCGCGTTGGCCAGTGTTTCGCAGTAGGTTCCAGGATCTGTCCGGGAGCCGGCGAGAAAGGCACCGGCCTGCGCTGCGGCGCTGGGCAGGTCCGCGACGGCGGTCGCGAGCCGGTCAGCCTCCACCTCGGTGATTCGTCCGGCGCGGCGACGCAGCAGCAGGACTGTCTGCGCGCGGGGAAGCGTCCCGACGGGGACCGTCGGGAACCGATCCGACAGTGCAGGATCACGGCTGGTGACAATGACGTGCCCGCCACTGGGCAGCTCGTCCAGAATGGCCTTGTCCACGACGTTGTCGTAGATCAGGAGGAAGTCGCCACTGCGGCTCAGCTCCTGGAACACGCGCCGACGCAGATCCGACGGACCGCCGGACACGGCCAGGCCGAGCGCCTCGGCGAGTCCCGCCATCCCCGTCGCGGCCCCCGTCGACTCCTCGGCGTTGATCCACCACAGTGCCGTCCGATAGGATGTTACGTTCCGCCAGCCATACTCCAGCGCCAGCTGGCTCTTGCCCATACCGGGCTCGCCATGCAGCGCGCAGATCGCGGTGAGACCAGGCCCCGCGTCCCCGTGGAGCAGGTCCGACATGACCTGCAGTTCGTCGCCCCGGCCGGTGAAGAAGTGGTCGCGCGCCGGAAGGTTGTGGACGGCGGACACCCCACCGGGAAACGCCACCCCCCTCGCACCGGCCGCGCCGTCCGGGCCGTGGTCAGGGGGTGAGGCCAGCATCGTCCGACCGGTAAGAGTGGCTGGCGGGTGGCCGGGCCGGCGATCTGCCCGGATGTCCGGTGACGCGGCCGGTGCGAGGGCGCGTAGCAGGCGCCGCCGAGCTTCGGGCTCGTCCTGTCCGACCAGATCGATGTTGCTCAGCGGCCGTAGCAGCCGTGGCACGGCCGCGCACGGCGAGACCACAACCGGCACCAGGAAACCCTCGGACTCCTCTGCGTGCACGGCGAATGCCGCGTACCGCTGAGCGCTGGTCCAGGAGCGTTCAAGGTACATCGGGCTGATCACGGCGATCATCCGATGGGCCCGTTCCAGAGCACGTTCGAGCGCCGCGACCAAATGCGTGCCCGCGGTCCAGTCCCAGACATCCAGCTCTACGGAGTATCCGGCGCGTTCGAGCGTTTCGCCGATCCACTCCGCCCAAGGCGCGTCCTGACCGGCGTGCGAGACGAAGAAGTCGATCTGCCCGCGCGGGCCGAGGGCTCCGACCACGCCGTCCAACACGTTTCCGCGGGTGCCTGGACCCGAATCGCCCGGCCACAGATCCCTTGGCTTCGAATCCCCCGTCCCTGAGTCTCTCGCGCTGCCCACAGCTGTAAGCCTGGCAGACAACGAGCACCGGCCTGCGCGAAACGCCAGGTCTCCGGCGTGCGAGAACCTCCGCGACGGCGAGCGGACACAAGGGCCTTGCAGGAAACAATGCGGGGTGCCCCGTACAGGGCACCCCGCTCCGAACTGGTCAGACCCAGAAGCTTCGACCCGTGGTCAGGACCACAACGATGATCCACACCACGACTCGAACGAGACGCTCCTGTTCTTCGGTCAGGCCGGTTCCGCACCAGACACAGCGGTGAGACTTCACAGTTCCTCCTAGGGTGTTGTCTGCCGAACCACCTGCACGGCAGGTGCCCCCGAACACCGCCCCCGGTTCCGCTCAGGCGATCCGGCTTTTCCCTGGAGGTCGCTCTTCTGATGTACCGGTTCCAACGGACAACGCAGCCCTGATGTTCCTCACTCATCGCGTTTGACTCACGTCAGAAAACCGCGGCGGGCCTGATGTTCCCGCGGTTCCGCGATGTCGGCGCCCAGCTGGTACTCGCGTCCGGCCGCGCTCAGGGCCGATCCCGGAGTCACACCGTCGCGTCACCACCGCCGGGACACCGGCTATCCGGCGGGCCGGGTTTCGTCCGAGGCGGTGCCGCCATCAATCGAGCCGGATCTGGTGCGCAAACGCCCGGTGGCCGTGCCGGCACGGCCACCGGCCACCGCGACATCGGACGGGCTACTCCCAGCGGGGCGGCACCCGACCAGTCACGATCTCTCCATCAGCATGGGCTGGAGGTCAGCCGGATACTCCAGACCGGGTCCCAGTTCGCAGTGGTGGGGGCCGAGTCCGCGGGAATACAGGTGATCTGGGCGCCGGCACTGTTGTAGAGCCTCATCGCCGCCCCCGCGGACTGAAAGTTGACCACCGGCCCCACACCGAACCAGTTACTCAGGTAGTACGTCCGATAGTAGTAGAACTTGAAGACGTACCACCCACCCCCATAGGGAACGTAAGCACATCCATAGTTGTACGGACAGCCAGCGGGAGCGCTGTTCAGGCTGGTCACGAACAGAACCTGGTTCGCGACCGGCGAGGTCGAGGGAGCCGGCGCCGCCTGCACCGGGGCAGGCACCCCGACGACGGCCAGCAATTCTTCCCCCGGTCATCGCGACATCTGCGCTGCAGCCTAGATCAGTGGGAACTCCACGAGAAGGGCGCACCGCGCACAGTTTCGATGCACCAGGAGTTGACCGCGGCCGCCACCACCCGCATCCGCACCGCGGTGGATGGGCTGCTGTTGACGGTGGCGCGGGCACGGACGGCGTCGGGCCAGTGGTCTCCGGAATACGGTGATGGATGTGGAGCTGGAGATGTTGGTCGTGGCCGATGTCCGGGCGTGGCGAGCCTGGCTGGATGTGAACGAGGAGGTCTCCTCCGGGGTTTGGCTGGTGCTGGCGAAGAAGGGCACCACATCTCCGACGTCGTTGGGCTACGACCACGCGCTGCTGGAGGCGCTGTGCAGTGGCTGGATCGACGGGCAGCGCAGAAGCCGGGACGCCACCACCTTCCAGCAGCGGTTCACGCCCCGCCGCCGGGCCTCGCTGTGGTCCGAGCGGAACATCGGCCTCGTCGCCCGCCTGGTCGAGGAGGGTCGGATACGTCCCCGCGGCCAGGCCGAGATCGAGCGCGCCAAGGCCGACGGACGCTGGGAACGGGCCTACGCGGGGCCGGCGAACGCGCAGGTCCCAGACGATCTGGCGACCGCACTGGCCGCCTCGGCGACCGCCTCGACGGCGTTCGCGGGCCTGAACGGCCGCGACCGTTACTCGGTCCTGCATCGTGTACTGACGGCGCCGAGCCCGTCGAGCCGGCAGCAGCGGATCACGAAGCTCGTCGGGATGCTCGAACGCGGCGAGACGCCCTGACCTCGGGCCCCTTGGCCCGTCCGCTCTCCTGAGGAGCTGCCCGGATCAGGTGAGCCGCAGCCCGCCGTCACAGGGCAGGACCACGCCGGTGATGAATTCGTTCTCCAGTACCGCGACGATCGCCGCCGCGACCTCGTCGGGCCGGCCGTTGCGCCGGACCGGCGCCCGACCGGCGAACTCGTCCAGCGCGGCGCGTCGAGCGTCCGCTGGCAGTTCGTCCCACCAGCCGGTCTCGATGACGCCCGGGGACACCGCGTTCACCCGCCGGGGAGCGAGCTCGACGGCGAGTGGCGGCACTGCGGCTTCCAGGGCGCCGTTGACCGCGGCCAGCCCCGCGGTCCCCGGCAGCGCGGCCTGAGCCGACCCCGCGGTCACCAGCGTGATCGAACCGTCCGCGGCAAGGGTCGGCATCGCCAGGGCCACCGCCCGCAGGTGAGCGACGGACTTGCCGAGAAACGCTCCGGCCAGGTCGGTGTCGGCGAGATCGGCCGCGGGTCCGGCCCCGCCTCGCCGGGTGACGGTGACGACCAGATCGTTGATCGGTCCCGCCTCGCTGAAGAAGCGCCGCAGAGCGTCGACATCCTCCGCGTCGACCTCTATTCCCCGGGCCGTTCCGCCCAGCTCCTTGACGGCCGCCTCGAGCCGGCCGAGGTTGCGGCCGCCGATGGTGACGGCCGCGCCCCGGTCGGCCAGGAGCCGGGCCGTGGCGAACCCGATCCCGGCGCTGCCGCCGAGGACGGCGATGTGACGACCCTGCGTCCTGCTGCTGCTCGCGGACATCGCGAACCTCCATTTCCGAACGACCCGTTCGCAAACCCTACTACCAATACCGAACGGGCCGTTCGGTTATGCTGCGGAGGTGAACGAGCAGCCCGCCCGCCGGCCCGGACGACCACGCAGCGAGCGAGCCCGCGCCGCGGTACTCGAAGCGACGCTGGCGCTGGCAGCCGAGGCGGGGCCGGCTGGTCTGTCCATGGAGGCCATCGCGAGGCGGGCCGGCGTCAGCAAGGAGACGCTCTACCGCTGGTGGCCGTCCAAGATCGAGGTGATCCTGGCCGCGATGGTCGAGCACGGGCAGGTGAGCATCCCGCTCCCCGACAGCGGCGACCTGCCGGGCGACCTGCGCGCCTTCCTGAGGTCCACGATCGACGCGCTCGACGGCACCACCGCCCTCCTCCTGCGCGCGGTCGCCGCGGCGGCAGCCACCGACCAGGCGGTCGCCGATGGTGTCCGAGACCGTTTCCTCCACACCAGGCGCGCCGCGCTCGGGACGCTGCTCGACCGGGCCGTCGCCCGCGGCGAGATCCCCGACGAGCACACGACGTCGCTGGTCGACTTCGTCTACGGTTCGCTGTGGTATCGGCTGATCTTCGGCATCGGGCGGCTCGACCACCGGTGGGCCGACGAAACAGCCACCGCGATCACCGCGATCACCGCGATCAGCCGGCAGCCGGCGCCGCTCCCGCCGCTCCCGCCGGGCTGATCGGCCCCACGGTCACCGTAGCCTGGCAGCACAGAACGCCGGGATGTCGAGATGGTGAGATGAGGTCGGACAGGTGCGGATCCTGCTGCCGCCGAGCGAGGCGAAGGCCGAGGGCGGCGACGGGCCGTCGCTACGGGCGGCCGGATTCGGCGACGGCCCGCTCGCGGTGGCCCGCGCCGAGGTAGCGCGGGCGGTCGCCGTGTTCTGCAGGGCCGACCCGAGCGCGGCGATCGCCGCGCTGCGGCTGCCGGCCTCGCGCGCGCAGGCCGACCTGGCCGCCAACATCTCGATGCCGGACGCACCGACGATGCCGGCGCTTGACCGATTCGTGGGCGTTCTCTACGAGGCGCTGGCGCCCGCGACGCTGCCACCCGCTGCACGAGCTGTGGCCAGCCAGGCGCTGTTCGTGTCCAACGGGGCGTTCGGCCTCCTCGGCGCGACCGAGCCGGTACCCGACCACCGGGTCGGCATGGCGGCGGCGATTCCCGGCCTCGATGGACGTGCCGCGCCGACCGTGCTCGCGGCCTTCTGGCGCGCCCGGCTCGCGTCGGCCCTGCCCGACCTGCTCACCTGCGCCCCGGAGCCCGTCGGCGCCGTGGACGCTGTCAGCGCCGTGGACGCTGTCAGCGCGGTTGGCGCGGTTGGCGAGCACCTCGTCGTGGACCTCCGTTCGTCGGACTACGCGACCGTGCCATCCCTTTCCGGGCCGATCCGTGCCAGCGCCCTGCCGGTGCGTGCCCTGACCGAGAAACTCGTCGACGGGCGCTGGGCCCGCCGTCCGCTCAGCTACCAGGCGAAGCAGACCAAGGGCCTGCTGACCCGCGCTCTGCTGCTCGCCGAAGCCGCCGGCCGCGTGGTGAAGACCATCGACGACGTGGCCGAGGTGGCCGAGTCCGCCGGCCTCGTAGCCGAGCCACGCGGCACCGCGACCGCACCCACCCTCGACGTCATCACCCGCTGGAACCCGACCGCCTGACTTGCCGGCTCCTCGGCCCGGCTCGGCGGACCGGACGTCGAGGCGGTGTCCGATGTCATCGCCCGCCGCCCGCTCCGCCGTGCAGGGGTTGATTCGGTACGCCGGGGAACAGTTCGCCTGTCGGCCCCACGGTCACATCGCCGTTCAGCTTGGTGGCGAGATGTGGCGCGAACACGGCGCCGTACAGCAGGTTGCCGAGGACGACCACGGAGACCACGGACAACGCGATCGCGCGGGGATGCGTCTTCGTCCTGCGCTCGGCCCACGTGTCGATGACCGTGCGGCCCTCACTGTCGGTCCGCCCGAGGAGGTAGGTGAAGACCATCATCTGCACGCCCATCGCGAGAGCGTCGTACAGCGGGTACTGGTGCCTGGTGCCCTCGAACATCGCGAGGCCCGGGATGACACGGCCGTAGTAGAACACTCCCGCGCGGACGCCGAACACACCGTTGAAGGCAAGCGCCCAGACGTAGCCGACGACGAGCCCGACGGTCAGCAGACCGATCGGCCGTCGCCACCCGAACCTCGCGCGGAGCCGCCGCTCGAGCACGACACCCATGAGCGCCGGCAGCACGAAGTATTCGATATACCCCAGGGGCACCGACACCGGCAGCCCGCCCCACGTCAGGTTCAGCGGCCACCAGGAGGGCATCCGCGGCAGGCCGGGCGCGAACTGCGCGTACATCGCCCAGTCGTACGGCGCCTCGATCCACGAGAAGGAGATCGCCGAGACGCACAACAGCAGCAGTGGATGGAGGCGCCGTCGGCGCACAGTGAGAACGACGCCGAGCGCGAGAAACGACAGTCCGCCGGCATAGGCGAACACCTGGCCGAGAACCAGCGCGGGCGTCAGTTCGTCGCTCACCGTTCGTCCTCGGATTCCGGTGAGCCCCGCATCTCGGGGTCGAGACGCAGTACCAGAAAGAAGACGAGCGCGATGAGAGCGAACAGCGTTCCGAGCATGATGAGCGCGCCCATGGATCCTCAGCTCCCCCCGGAGGTGGGTAACTGCCGGGCCAGGTCGAGCACGCTGACCGGGGCCGTGCCGACTTTCCTGAGGCGCTCCGACGACCGGTAGCCGAGGTCGACGTCACCTGCCCGCGCGCGCAGCGCGCCGACGGTGGCCTGCTCCCCGGGAAGATGCGAGAAGAGATCGAAGGAGAAAAGCCGTAGCGCGTTCTCGTGCGTGATCTTCGCGACATCTCGGTCGGGTACCCCGCCGAGACAGCGGCCGAGGGATTCGGGCGCGAGCGGCCAGGACGAGTCCGAGTGCGGATAGTCGCACTCCCACGTGACCATGTCGATGTTCAGCTTCTCGCGGCTGGCGACGCCGAACTCGTCCTCGATGAAACAGGTGACGATGCGCTGGAGGAACAGCTCGCTGGGAAGCATGTCACCGAAGTCCTGATGGGTCCAGGCACGGTGCTGCTTGTAGACGCGGTCCACACGTTCGAGGAAGTACGGAATCCATCCGATGCCCCCTTCGCTGAGGGCCAGGGTGAGGTCGGGGAACCGTCGGAGGAACGGTGACCAGATCAGGTCGGCGGCGGCCTGCACGATGCTCATCGGCTGCAGGGTGATCATTGTGTCGACGGGTGCGTCGAGAGAGGTGACGACGACCTGGGACGACGAGCCGATATGCAGGCAGACGACGGTGTTCTGGTCTGAGCAGGCCTGCCAGAAGGGATCCCAGTGGTCGCTGTGCAGCGACGGGTATCCGAGCTTCTCCGGGTTCTCCGAGAAGGTCACGGCGTGACAGCCCTTCGCGGCGACGCGCCGGACCTCCTGCGCCATCAGCGTGGGATCCCAGATCGGCGGCAGTGCCAGCGGGATCATCCGCCCCGGGTACGTGCCACACCACTCGTCGAGGTGCCAGTCGTTGTAGGCCCGCAGGACGGCCAGCGCGAGATCCTTGTCGCCTGCCCGCGCGAAGTACTGGCCGCAGAACTGCGGATAGGACGGGAAGTTCATCGACGCCGCGAGGCCGCCTGCGTTCATGTCGCGGATGCGTTCATGGATGTCGAAGCACCCCGGCCGGATCTCGCTGAAACGGGTCGGCTCGGCGCCGTATTCGTCCGGGGGACGGCCGGCGACGGCGTTCAGGCCAACGTTCGTCGCCTCCTGGCCTTCGAAGACCCAGGCGTCGGTTCCGTCGTCCTTGGTGATGACCTTGGGTGCCTGGTCGGCGTACCGGGCGGGAAGCCGACCGGCGAACATGTCGGGGGGCTCCACCACATGATCGTCGACGGACACGAGAATCAGGTCGTTGATGTCCACGGTCAGCTCCTTGCCGATCGGAGTTCCTGGACGAGCACCGCACCGGCGGCCAGGCGATGGTGGTGGCGGGCCGGTCAGGGGATCACGACCGGGAGCTTCTCCCAGCCGCGGACGGTCGATGTCAGCGCCAGGGTGGCGTTCTCCCAGTCGACGTCCCAGCGCGGGAATCGGGCGAGAAGCTCCTCCAGGGCGATCCGGCCCTGCAGCCGGGCCAGTGCGGCGCCGAGGCAGTAGTGCGCACCGAGCCCCAGGGTCAGGTGCTGCCCGACCTCGCGGTGGATGTCGAAGACGTCTGCGCGCGGGAAACGGCGGTCGTCCCGGTTGGCGCTCCCGACCAGGAAGACGAGCGCGGAACCGGCCGGCACGGTGCTGCCGTGCCATCCGACGTCCCTGGTCACGTACCGGGAGACGGCCATGCTCGGCGGTTCGTACCGGAGCACCTCCTCGACCGCGTTCGGGATCAGGGCCGGGTCATCGACGAGTTCCTGCCGCTGATCGGGGTGCGCCGCCAGGGTGGATCCGATCCAGCCGACCAGCCGGCCGGTGGTCTCGTTGCCGGCCCCGGAGAGGATGTTGACGTAGCCGAGCACTTCGTCTCTGGTCAGCGTGCGGCGCACACCGTTCTCGTCGTCGAACTCGGTGTACAGCAGGTCCGTCATGAGGTCGTTGGACGGGTTGTCCCGCCGCCAGTCGATGTAGTCGCCGTATATCTCCCCGCTGAGGATCGCGGCGTCGGGGACGTCGATGCCGCCGCCGTCCTGGATCCGCATCGAGCTGTCGACGTGGTCACGGACGAAGGCCTGCTCGGCCTCCGGGATTCCGAGCAGCATCCCGATCACCCGCATGGGCAGCTCGCCGCCCAGCGCCTCCATCAGGTCGAACCGGTCACGGCTTCGGTAAGGGTCGAGGGCATTGGCGCAGAACTCCCGCACCCTGGGCTCCAACATGCTGATCCGCCGCGGGGTGAACACCCTGACCAGCAGGCGGCGGTGAATGGTGTGAACCGGCGGGTCCTCCATGATCAGCGTGCCCGGTGGAATCTCGATACCCGCCTTGATGATCTCCAGGACCATGCCGCGCCCGGACCGGTAGGTCTCCCAGTCGGGCAGCCCTCGCTCACAGTCGGCGTATCGGCTCAGCGCGTAGAAGTCATGCTCCTCGTTGTAGTAGAGCGGCGCCTCATCCCGCAGCCGCCGGTACGTCGGGTAGGGGTCGGCGGCGAGGCCTGAGTCGTACGGGTCCCACTGGACCGAGGCGATGCTGGTCACGTGATTCCTCCGGCACGGACGCGGGGGATCGAAGAGCACGGGCGGTGAGGTCGGGGCTGGATCGGCCGGCGGCGCACCGCGCGAGGGCGACCGGCCTGATCGCGATGAGATCCAGTGACTCCGGGCAAGGAGGCTCGGCGTGACCGCGAAGCGGTGCCGATCGTCGGTGCCGAAACACGGCCGACTGACGGCCATCGCCACCTTCAACCTAATATTTGTTCACATCGGAAAGTACCGGCTTCCAGGTGGGCTGTAAAGTGATCGCGCCACGCGCGGCTGATTTCTGGCAGCCCTACGTCGGTGGGCCCGAGCGTCGTGCAGAACAGCGGCCCGAGCGTCATTCGGTAGCGTCGCCGGTACCGGCCGCAGGAGGTGTCGAAGGGGGAGGCCGTGTCGAGGGATGGTGCGCGCCGGGGTGAGATCCTCGATGCCGCCGCGCGGCTGTTCGCCACCGCGGGGATCCGCGCGACGCTGAAGGACATCGCCGACGCGGCGGGAATCCTCGCCGGCAGCCTGTACCACCATTTCGACTCCAAGGACGCCATCGTCGCCGAGCTGATCCGGCGCTACCACGCCGCGCTGGACGGGGTCGCGCAGGCCGCCGTCGAGGAACTGCGCCGGCCGGGCGGCCGGCCGCCGGACGAGCTGGTGGTGGCCTTCGGTGAGGCGATCGCCGGTTGTGCGGTGCAGCACCGGGCGGCCGTCCTGCTCTCGTACTACGAACCGCCGGTGGGAGCCAGCGACGAGCTCGTCCAGGTCTCGGCACGGACGCCGTCCGTCGTGCGCGCCGTGCTGCTGGAGCTGCTGGAGGCCGGTCGGGACAGCGGCTGGCTACGACCGGGCGTCGATCTGGCGCTGCTCGCCGACCGGATGTGCCAGAGCATGATCCATGTAGGCATCGGTGTGTCGCACCGGCTGCCGGGCGCGGACCGGCTGCCCGCCCTGCGCTGCCGGATCCTGCTCGAGGGCGTCGCCGCCGGGCCGGTCGACGGCGCGGCGTTGGACCGGTCGGCCGCGTTCGCCGCCGCACAGGAGCAGATCGCGAGCTGGCCCGAGGCGGACGAGTTGGCCGAGGCCGGCCGTCCCGCGCTGATCCGGGCGGCCGCACGGGCGGAGTTCGGCCGGCGCGGATACGAGGCGACGACGATTCGGGACATCGCGGCCGCCGCCGGCGTCAGCGTCGCCGGCGTCTACCGCGTCGCCGACTCCAAGGAGCAGTTGCTCGCGTCGATCATGACCTCGTACATCGAAGCCCTCAACGCCGGCTGGCGGGCCGTGCTCGCCGCGCCCGCGGGTGCGGTGGAGCGGCTCGACGCGCTGCTGTGGCTCAATGCGATGATCATGGAACGTTACAGCGAGGAGTTCCGGATCCAGTTCGGCGCGCTGCGCCAGTCGCCGCCGACCAGCCCGGACCTGGCCTGGTCGTTCCCGTCCCAGCTGCGGCAGGTCAAGAAACTGCTGACCGACGGCGGGAGGGACGGCGACCTGCGGCTCACCGGCTCGTCGGCCGACGTGCGGGCCCGGTCGCTGTTCGAGCTGCTGTTCACACCGGACGACATCGTCAGCGCCGTCGGGCCGCGCGGCGCGCTCGAGCTTGCCCGCGACACTGTCCTGCGCGGCGCCGCCAGGCCGGCCGCCCTCGAACGACCGGCCCTCGAACCAGCTCAGTCGGCGACGGGTGTGTTGCCGACGACCTCGTAGTTGGTTGGCCTGCCGTCTCCGTCGAGGGTGGTGACGAGGCCGCCGCGGGTGCAGACGGCTGGCGTGTCCGGGACGGCCTTGCCGTTGCAGCGGAACTTCAGCCCGCCCGCGCCGGGGAGTTCCTGCTCGGGCATGTTCCTGATGGCGGCGAGCACGGACTGGGATGTGATGTCGCCCGCGATGTGCCCGACGGCCGTCTGGAAGCCGGCGAGCACGGTGAACATGACCAGGCCGTCCGCGACGCTGGGGTCGATGTCCTTGCCGTAGGTGTCCACCACGGCGTCGTAGAGGCGGGTCGACGGGTTGTCCGTGCCGATCGGTGAGTAGCTGCTGATCGCGACGCCTTTCAGGGTGGCGCCGGGCACGGCCTTCACGGTGGCGTCGGTGATGCATTCCGAGACGGCGGTGATCTTCCCGGTGTAGCCGACGGCTTTCAGGCCGTTGAGCGCGCTGATGCAGAACGAGTCGTTGCCCGCGATGAAGACGACGCCGGGGTCACGGGACGAGACGCTCTGCGCCTGCGGTGTCATGTCGGCGGTTCCGGGTGGCACGGCGACGAGTGTGTTCTCGACTCCGGCCTTTCGCAGGGTCGGCACCGCGACGTCGGTAAGGGCGGAAACAGCCGCCGGGACGTCGATGACGATCGACGTGATCCGGTTGGCGTGTTCCTGCCTGGCGATCTGCAGCGGCAGCTCGACGAGGGGGAAGTTCGGGCTGCTCAGGATGAAGGTCGACGCGCTGTCGCGGAGGAGGGCCACGTCACTCGAGCCGTAGAGCATGACCGGGATCTTCGCCGCGACGATCGGCTGCCAGATGCTCTCGACGACGCCGGTCGTGCCGATGAGGACCGCGGTCACGCCCTCCTCGATCATCCGGTTGCCGCAGTCGGTGCCTTTCGCGGGATCCGTCTGGGTGGTGCACTGCACCAGCTCGATCGGACGTCCGGAGAGGCCGGAGCGATGTTCGTTGAGGTACCTGACGGTCGCTTCGGCCACCCGGCCCTGGATGGACAGGTCACTGAAGGCGCCCTTGCCCTCGGTGACCACGCCGATCCGGATGGGAGCGCCGGTGGCGGCCGCCCGAGGGCCGAGTGCCTGGGACGCGCTGCCGTCGGTGGGCACGCCGGCCGGGCGCTCGTCGCCACCACCGCCAACGCCACCACAGCCCGCAGCAGCAAGCAGAGCCGCGGTCATCGCGGCCGCGGTGGCCAGCTGTGGTCTGGCCGGCCGCCGCCCTCGTGGGCGTGCGGACCGACGGGTCGGGATCCGTAAGAGCCGCATCGGTTTCTCCAGTCGGTTCGGGGCGCGCCGCCGGTGCGGCGGCTACGCGGCCACGTCGAACAGGACGGGCAGGCTCGTGGGCGAGCGGAAGACCTGCCCGTGGATGTGCGGGTCGTCGCCGTCGGGGTCGAGGCGCAGCCCTGGGAGCCGGTCGAGCAGCGTCTCGAGCGCGACGCGCATCTCGAGCCTGGCCAGGTGCATGCCCAGGCAGATGTGGACGCCGTGGCCGAACGAGAGGTGCTGCCTTCCCTGCCGGCGGATGTCGAAGCGGTCGGGGTCGGGGTTGCGCTCGGCCTCCCGGTTGGCCGCGCCGAGCATCGGCATGACCGCGGAGCCGGCGGGGATGGGAACGCCGGACAGCGCGGTGTCGCGGGCCGCGACCCTGGTGATCGACAGCAGCGGCGGCTCCCAGCGGACCGCCTCCTCGATCGCCTGCGGGATCAGCGAACGGTCGGCGCGCACGGCGTCGAGCTGGTCGGGGTGCGACAGGAGACCGAACAGCATGCTGCCGGTCGACCGATAGGTGGTCTCGACTCCGGCGGGCAGCAGCAGGCGCAGGAACGAGAAGATCTCGTCGTCGGTGAGCCGCCCGCCGTCGAGCTCGGCGGCGGCGAGGTCGCTGATGAGGTCGTCGCGGGGCTCGGCGCGGCGGGCGGCGAGGATCTGGGCGAAGTACTGCCTGAGGGCCGCGGCGGCGGCCAGGCCTCGTTCCCGGTTGGTCAGGATGCTCAGCAGCGCGATCGACCAGCGCTGGAACCGCGGGTAGTCGTCGGCGGGCAGGCCCAACAGGCTCGCTATGACCTTGGTCGGGAAGGGGAAGGTGAACTGCCGGACGAGGTCGGCCCGGCCGTCGGCGGCGAACTGGTCGACGAGTTCGCCCGCGATCCGCCCGACGAGGTCGTGCTCCCGGCGGGCCATCGCCTTCTGCGTGAACGCGCCGGCGACCAGCGCACGGTGGCGGCGGTGCGCCGGCTCGTCCATCCCGAGCATGACGTCCCTGCCCAGGGCGTCCCCGAAGAAGTCGAGGATGATGGACGAGGAGAACGTCTCGTTGTCCCGCAGCACACGGGCCACGTCGTCGTATCGGTAGACGAAGAAGATGGGCTTGTTCTCGTCGTGCGGCATGTCGGAGAGGTCGAGCCGCTGGACCGGTTCGTCGCGGCGCATCCGCGCGAGCTCGGGGTAGGGGTCCCGGACGTCACCGGCGACGGTGTCGTCGAAGCTCCCGAAGTCCTCGAGGTCGTCGTAGAGCTGCATTCGGTGATCCCCTCTAGGCCGGGTAGGCGACGGACTTGATCTCCAGGTACTGGTCGAAGCCGGCGTGGCCGTTCTGGCGGCCGACGCCACTGGCCTTGTAGCCCCCGAAGGGGACGTCGGCGCCGTAGGGAGCGGCCCCGTTCAGGCCGACGAACCCCGCGCGCAGCTGCCGGGCGACCGCGGCGGAATGCTCGATCGAGCCGGACATGACATTCCCGGCGAGGCCGTAGGCGCTGTCGTTGGCGATGCGAACGGCGTCCCGCTCGTCCTCGTAGGGAATGACGGCCAGGACGGGCCCGAAGATCTCCTCCTGGGCGATCGTCATCGCGTTGTCGACGTCGACGAACAACGTCGGACGGACGTAGAAGCCCCGGTCGCGGCCCGCCGGAGCGTCAACGCCACCGACGAGCAGCTTCGCGCCCTCGTCGACGCCGCGCCGGATGTAGCCGAGGACGCGCTCCCGCTGCTTCGCCGAGATGACGGGGCCGCACAGCGTGCCCGGGTCCTGGGGGTCTCCGGGCAGGACGCCCTCGTACATGGCACGCAGCAGCTCGACGCCCTCGGCGTACCGCGAGCGCGGCAGCAGCATCCGCGTCGGGATGGCGCAGCCCTGGCCGGCGTGCATGCAGGGCGCGATCCCGATGAGGCAGGCGGCGGCGAGATCGGCATCTTCCAGCACGATGGTCGCCGACTTGCCGCCGAGCTCGAGGAACAGCCGCTTCATCGTCGCGGCGCCCTTCTCCATGATTCTCCGGCCGACCGCGGTGGAGCCGGTGAAGGAGATCAGGTCCACCTTGGGGCTGAGTGTGAGCTCCTCACCGACGAGGTGGTCGGAGGCCGTGACGACGTTGACGACACCCGGCGGGATGTCGGTGTGCTCGACGACGAGCCGGCCGAGGCGGGTGGCGGAGAAGGGCGTGTCCGGCGCGGGCTTGAGCACCACCGTGTTCCCGGTCGCGAGTGCCTGGCCGAGCTTGTGGATCGCGACCTCGAACGGGAAGTTCCAGGGCACGATCGCGCCGACCACGCCCACCGGTTCCCGCCAGACCTTCCGGACACAGACCTGGTTGGTCAGGTCGGAATACGCCTCGCCGAGTTCGGTCTCCCAGGGGTAGGAGTCGATGAGCCCGGCGGGGTAGGTCAGCGCGTCGGCGAGCGGGGCGTCCAGCTGGGGCCCGTGGGTCACCAGCCGGGGGCAGCCGGCGTCGAGGATCAGCTCCTCGCGCAGCTGTTCGCGCTCCGCCTCCAGCGCGGTCTGTAACTGCTCCAGGCAGTGTTTGCGCAACACCCGGTCGGTGGACCAGTCGGTGTCGTCGAACGCGCGGCGAGCGGCGTCGATGGCCCGGTGCATATCCGCCGTCGACGCGTCCGCGACCTGGCCGACGGGCTCTTCCGTGGCCGGATTGATGGAGGTGAAGGTGCCGGATTCACCATCGACGAGCTCGCCGTCGATGAGCATTCTGGTCTCGAGCTGGACTGTCGGGGTGTCAGCCATGGTGTTCGCTCTCGTCGGGCCGTGGGGTGAGGGGGGCGAGCCGTCGCGGGTGCTCGCGCAGGCTGCCTGGTCGCGGCAGGCCCATCGCCCTGCTCGCCACGAGGCGGAAGACGCGGTCGGGCATGAGGCGGCGGCCGGTCAGCATCAGCCGGGCGTCCCTGCCGACGGGGTGGCGGGCGAACGGGGCCCGGTCGTTCAGCGCCTTTTCGAGCCCCGGCGGAAACTCCTCGGGAGGCTTCACGGATTTCAGGAGGCGCTGGCCGGCGCGTTCGAGCCGGGCGTGATGCTCGCCGTACGGCCCCGTCAGGTCGGCGTGGGTGAAGGTCGAATCCAGGGAGGTGTCGAAGGCACCTGCGACGAGGACGGTGACACCGAGACCGAAGGGGGCGATCTCCTCGGCGAGTGCCTCCGCCCAGCGTTCGAGCGCGCCCTTGGACGCGGAGTAGGCGCTGATCGTGGGCATCCCGCGCACGCCTGCGGCGCTGGAGATCACGACTATCCGGCCGCGGCCGGCGGCCCGCATGACGGGCAGGAGCTCCTGGGTGAGGCGGACGGGGCCGAGCAGGTTGGTGGAGAAGATCTGCTGCCAGATACCGGCCGGCATCTCCTCGACGCAGCCGACGGACATGTAGGCGGCGTTGTGCACGACGGCGTCCGGCGACCCGACGGCCTTCTCGACCGCCCGGGCGCAGCCGGTGATCGAGGCCGGGTCGTCGAGGTCGAGGCGGACGGCGCTCAGCCGCGGGTCATCCGGTGCCGCGCCGGTGGCCTCCCGCAGCCGCGCCAGGCCCGCGTCGGGCGAGCGCATCGCGGCCAGGACGTGCCAGCCCTCCCGGTGCAGGTGGGCGGCGGAGGCGAGCCCCAGGCCGCGGGACGCCCCCGTGATGACCACGCTGCGAGCGCGTCCCGT
Organism: Parafrankia irregularis; assembly: GCF_001536285.1. Lineage (NCBI taxonomy): Bacteria > Bacillati > Actinomycetota > Actinomycetes > Frankiales > Frankiaceae > Parafrankia > Parafrankia irregularis. The sequence goes on from NZ_FAOZ01000008.1 coordinate 226,332, forward strand.
CGGGTGCTCGTCGTGATCGGCGTGATCGGCGTGATCGGCGTGATCAGCCATCGTGGTCTCCGGCGCAGCGTCCGCCGTCGGCCGGTGGGGTCACGTTCGGACGTCCCGACTGGGCACTGGGCCAGCCGGACCAGATGCCCTCGAAGTAGGGGCCGGGCTGGCCGGCCTCCTCGTAGAAGCCGTTCGGGTCGTAGACCCTGGCCTCGGGATAGGGCCACGGGCAGGCGACCGACGTCGCGGACTTCGTGGCCCGGATGACGGCGAACCCGGCGCCGTAGGCGAAATAGGCGATGTTGAGGACCACGAACATCACCGCGAAGGTGCCCAGCGCCGGCCGGTGGCCGAGCAGCCTCAGCCGGTGGGCCAGCTTCTCCGCCTGGGTGCGCCCGGTGTCGTCCCGGTACACCAGCAGGCCCGCCGGAATCATCACCAGGGTGATGAGCCCGGACTCCCACAGCAGCGGGAACTGATACGGCTTCCCCGCCCACAGCGAGCCGAACGGGATCACCTGCGAGTAGATGTAGAGCCCGGTGCGGATGCAGAAGATCTCCAGGATCGCGTCGTAGACGAAACCGATCACGAAGATCAGCAGGCCCATGGTGATGAGCGGGTGCCGGGAGACGAACGCGTCCGGGCCCCGCCGGGCCTGCAGGCGCCGCACGATCCAGATCGCCGGAAAGTACGGCCCGGCGTAGAACGTCAGGTAGGACAGCACGATGAACGGCTCGACCGTGGGCGAGAGCGAGACCAGCGGCCAGTTCTCCGGCCAGTGCGTGACCTGGGGGTTGTAGACCGCGTACGGCGCCCAGTTCATGACCGGGTCCAGCCAGACGATCCCCGTGGACGCGAGCAGCATCAGCAGGACGGGGTGCTTCGGGTACTTCCGCCAGAAGAGCACGAACGCGACCACGACGGCGACCACGGTGAGAACCCACCCGGCCTCGTGCATGACGATCCAGTCCGATTTCCCGAACAGGAATCCCACCGCGCGTGGGGCGCCCTCGACGTCGGGGTTGGCGATCCGGTCCTCGACCGCTCCGCGCCGCATGTTGTACAGAACGGCGATGATCGCGACGTTCAGCACGAGCACGCCCAGCAGCACCCACCATCTCGGTGGCCGCGCCCGCGCGTGCGGCCGCGTGCGGGCCGGGCCGGGTGGCGTGGGTGGGGTGGCTGTGGCGGGTGGCGTGGGCGGAGTGGGTAGCGCGGCTGGCGTGGGTGGGGTGGCGGGTGAGCTGACGGTCTTCGCCATCAGTTCAGTCCTGCCCGAAGCGGTCGACGAGGTGGGAGGTGACGCCGTCCGGGTCCAGCCTCCGCGCCACCAGGTAGCCCGCGCCCATCCAGCCCCGGTGGCTCCAGTTCCCGAACGTGATGTGCGTCCCGGGCGCCCCGGCGGCGGCGGGCAGCATCCTGACCCGCTCCAGGGCGTCGCGCACACCGAGCGGGGTCAGCGGATGGGCGTCCGCGAAGGCGCGCAGCAGCACCGTGGCGAAGTCCCGGTTCATCACCGGCACGCAGTACTGCGGCCGCCGCCCGTCGGCGGCCTCCAACCGGTCCAGGAACCGCTGGCCGACGAGGTTGCCCTCGTCGTACTGGTCGACGCCGGTCCAGCCCAGGATCGCGTTCCACATCACCGGGTTGATCCACGCGTTCTGGAACGCTGTCCCCATGAAGCGTGGCGGGTCCCAGCCGACCGCCGCGAGGGCCGGGTTGACCCGGGCGATCCCGAAACCGAAACCGAAGTGCACGAGCGCCGCCGCCTTCGACTCGTACAGCCGGCGCACCGCCGCGCCGATGTCCTGAGCCGTCTGCGCGATCGTCTCCACGGCCACGACGCGGATGCCCTGGTCGGCGCAGGCCCGCTGGAAGTTCTCGAGATAGGTCCGGCCGACCAGCGACTGCTCGACCAGCACGCCGACCTCCGTGTGCCCGCCCTTGGCCAGCAGACGCGACAGGAAGATCGGCTCCTCGGTCAACGAGCCCTGGGGCAGCGAGAAGGTCCACTCCCCCAGCCAGTCGTCCGACCCGGTGCAGCTGATCGCGGGCACCTGGAAACGCCGCTCGATCGCCGTCCGGGTCGGGACGCAGTTGTCGCTGATGGCGGGGCCGAACACGGCGAGGCAGCCTTCGTCGACGAGCTCCCCGTACGCGTCGATCACCGCCTTGATGGTGCCCTTGGGCAGACCCTCGACCTCCCGGAAGACGATCTCGACCGGCCGGTCGATGACCCCGTGCGCCAGGCCCTCGGCGAACACCAGCTCGAAGGGCCGCGTCAGGTCCTTGCGCATCTGTTCCGGGAACTGCTCCGGTAACCGGAAATCGAACAGGTACCCGAGCTTGATCGGCTCCGCCGAGCTCTCATACGACATCTCGTCTCTCCCTTTGGCGACGGGCACCGGCCTCACCGCGGCGATGCGGTATGTGAAGCCAAGATTTGTTCCGATCTTGGAAACAGCATGGTCAGACAGATCAGGGTGCGATGGTTCTAGGCCCCGTGCGAGGCGTCGTCTCGCCGAGATAGGCGTCGATCAGCTGAGCGAGGCCGGCACCCACCACCGGGTCGTCGGTGAGCGGGCCGGCGACGGCGGCACGGGCCGCCGCCCGCAGCGGGAGCCCCTCCGCAGCGAGGCGCCCGGCGGCGATGAGCACCCGGGTCGAGGCCACCTCACGCAGCCCCGGCGTCTCCAGCCGGCGGACCGCCTGCCCCAGCCCCACCAGCCGAGCCGCCACCGCCGGGTCGACCCCCGCCTCGTGCGCGACGACCTTCTCCTCCACGTCGGGCGGCGGGAAGCCGAGCTCGACGGCGACCATGCGCTGTCGGGTCGAGTCCTTCAGGTCCTTGAGCACGCTCTGATACCCGGGGTTGTAGGAGACCACCAGACAGAACCCGGGCGCGGCGTCCAACGTCACGCCCAGCCGGTCGATCGGCAGCTGCCGACGGTGATCCGCCAGCGGATGAAGCACCACGGTCGTGTCCTGGCGGGCCTCCACGACCTCGTCGAGGTAGCAGATGGCGCCGTCGCGCACGGCCCGCGTCAGCGGGCCGTCGACCCATTCGGTCTCGCCGCCCCGCAGCAGGAACCGCCCCACCAGGTCGGCGGTCGTCAGGTCGTCGTGGCAGGCCACGGTGATCAGCGGCCGGCCGAGGTCGTGCGCCATCGCCTGGACGAAGCTGGTCTTCCCGCATCCCGTCGGTCCCTTGAGCAGGACCGGAAGACGCTGGCGGAACGCGGCCCCGAAGACCTGTTCCTCGTTGCCGACGGGCAGATAGTAGGGCCGCTCCGTGCGTCCCATGCCGTTTCTCCTCTCGCCCGCTGCCGTCGATGGACGTGCCTGTGGGGGTGTGCCGGTGGGAGCGCGCTACGGGCCGCGGCGCCTCGCCTCGGCGCCGCGCAGCGCCGTCCGGAACAGCGGCCCGACGACCTGGCTCAGCTGGTCCGACCGCGGGATCGACCCGTGCGCCGCCGCCCCGAAGACCTCCCGCAGTGCGGCGGCGTCCGTGCTCGTGCCGACGCTCAGGCAGACGGCGCCTACGCCACGCCGTCGGGCCTGCGCGAGCGCCCGTCTGGCGTCGGCCTCGCCGTACGAACGCTCGTAGCCGTGGTCATAGGCGAGACCGTCGGACAGCACGACGAGCAGCCGCCGAGACGTGCCACCGTGATCGGACAGCACCGACACGCCGTGGCGGATCGCCGCGCCGAGCCGCGTGTAGCCGCCGGGCACCAGGCCACCGAGGCGACGCAGCGCCACGGTGCCGAGCCTGTCGTCGAACCGCTTGACCGGTTCAAGGTGGACGGCCGACCTTCCCTGGGAACGGAACGCGTAGAGCGCCACGCGGTCCCCCAGGTCGTGCAGCGCGGTCACGAGAGCCGCGGCCGCGGTGCGCTGGTGCTCGTGCACCGTCCCGCCGGAGACGGCCGGCTCGGCGACCGAACCCGAGCAGTCGAGCAGGACGAGCACCGACAGATCGCGGCGACGGCGCAGCCGGTCGACGTAGACGGCCTCGTCGCATGCCAGACCGGCGAGCGTCGTGACCCGCGCCTCGACCAGCGCGTCGACGTCGAGGTCGTCGCCCTGCCGCTGACGGGGGCTGCGGTCCAGCCCGACGCCGAGGCGCGCGAGTGGTCGGCGCAGCGCGTGCCCGGCAGGCAAGGCGACCGGCGCCCGGCCGAGAGGCGACATGACCTCCCGCACCGTGCACCAGTCCGGACGGTAGCGACCCGCGTGGACGTCCCACTCGGGATACCTCCACCCCTGGCCGCGGGCCTCAGGCATGCCGACCACCGGATCCGGGCTCGCGCTCCCGATCGTCACCGTGCGCCCGGCACGGATGCCGGCCCGCGACCGGTGCGTCACCGGGTCCGCGCCCGTCGGTCCATCGCCGCCGGATGACCGTGCCGCCGCGAACATCCGCGCGAGCAGACGACCGACAGCTCCCCCACCGCCGACCGGGCTCGCGAGGAGATCCAGGACCACGGAGGGGCCGTCCTCCCCGGGCAGCTCGGCGAGATCGCGACGACTTCCCGTTCGCCGCGCGGCGATGCCCTGAACGGACGCGGCGGGCACGGCGGACCCGGCGCGTGCCCGCGCCGCGAGCAGGCGCCGGGCGTCGATCGTGCCGAAGCTCTTCGGCGGGTCGCCTGTCGCCAACCCGCTGCGCGCGGCGGCCAGGGAGCCGGCGGCCGAACCGGCAAGCGCGGCGACGTCCCGGTCGATGAGCGACCGCAGACCGGGCGGAAGGAGATCCTCGTTCGCCGCGAGCGCACGATGGCCCTCGACGAGCAGGTAACGCCGCGCGAGAGCCGAACGCCGCGACAGCTCGCGCAGCAGGCCCGGTTCCAGACTTCCGCTGGCCAGCAGCGAGGCCTGCACGGCGAGCGTCTCCAGCTGGCGGCGCCTGCCCGCGGCGGGGTCCACGAAGACCGTGACACCGTCGGTCCAGGCAGGCTCGTCACCGTCGGCCGCCGCGACCCGCACGGCGCGGCCGGCCATGGCTGACGCCAACAGGCTCAGACCGCCCAGGCCCTCGTCGTCCACGCCGTCAACGCCTGACAGCGCGCGGGGCGGCAGAGCTCGCCAGCCCAACGGATATGCCCCTTTCGGGACGGACGCGGGCAAGCGCGGCCAGGCCACGGGCCGTACGTCGTCCACGCTGGCGCCCCGATTGTTCGGGAGCCTCGAGGGCCGCGCTGACGTCGACTGACACGGCCGACCTCCATCCACCCATCAAGGTCATACCTAACCTTTGTTCCGTACGGTAGGGCTCGATCTCCGCACCGTCAACCCGCTCGAACCACCTTGCGCATATGGGGTGCCGGCATTCGACCGCTGCCGTTGACCTGCGTGTTCAGCCACCGACGATGCCCGCGCTCGATTGCGTCACGGGCGCGCCGCCGGGCTCCAGCTCCGATTCCGGCTTCGGCCCCGGCGGCGCCGGAACCCGACCGCGCGCACATCCGGCCCTCAGCTCGGTTCGGCGACCCTGGCGTCGACGGTCGTGACCGAAACGGTCAGGGGTCGGAACGTTTGATTTTTGCCGTAGAGGCCGGAGGCACCCTGACGCATCAGGGGCTCAATACCGTCAAAATCCGACAAGAGGCCCCTGACCTGCAGATCTGGTCCGCCGAGGGGCAGCACGAATCAATACTGCAAATTACCCTTAACGGTAGTATCGTGCCTTCGGGATGACGGAGTCGCCCGACGGGGGCCGTTGACGCGAAGCAGGAAATACCCGATTTTGGCGGCGGGGGAGCTGTGCGAGATCGAAAGGTGCCGGCACCAGCCGAGCACTACCACCACATGGACGCGCTGCGCGCCAGCTTTATGCTGCTCGGCGTCTTCGTCCATGCGTCGTCACTCGGGCACGACCCGATTTTCAACGGGATTGCGCATGCCTCCGCCCTCTTCCGGATGGAGGACTTCTTCCTCATCTCCGGGTTCCTCTCCGCGATGCTGGTGGGAAAGTACGGGCCGGGCCGCACCGTACGCCGCCGCCTTGCCAGCGTGGGAATCCCACTGCTGTGCGCGGGGCTGCTGCTCAACCCGGCCGCCATCTGGCTGAGCTACAACTTCCACAACGATCCGGACGTCTCGTTCCTGGACTATCTCCACGGGCGGACCATCGCCGACCCGGTGGGCGAGCTGCGCTGGCACCTGCACCTGTGGTTCCTGGTCGTGCTTCTTCCCTACGCGCTGATCACGCCCGCCGCGGTGTCCCTACTGACCCGCCTGGCCCCGCACTCCCTCTTCCGGCGGGCGACAACCGGGCGTTTGCGGACCATGACCACGATCACCCTCCTGACTCTGTCGGGAGTCGTCGTCGTTCGTGGTACGCACAAGGCACTGCTGGACCCGGTCTTCGCCGGGACGCTCCTCGACTACCCGGCCGAGCAGACGATGGAGTACCTCCCGTTCTTCCTCCTCGGCATGCTGCTGTACCTGGAGCGGGATCGGGTTCTGCCGTCCTTCCAGCGCCCCGCGCCGGTGCTGCTCGCCGTGTCCGCGTCAGGTCTGCTGGCGGGTTCGCGGGGATGGATCGGCGTGCTGGCCTCCAACAACGGCAGGCTGCTCTGCGAGACGGTGTTCACGGTCGCGCTCACCGCCACGTTCTTCGCGCTGGCCGGCCGGTTCATCAACGGGCCGCGGCCCGTCGTCAGGTACCTGGCGGACGCGTCCTACACGGTCTATCTGTTCCACTACTTCTGGATCTATGTGATCGCGACTCTGCTGGGGTTCGACTCCGGGGCCAGGTGGCCGCAGATGCTCCTGGTGGCCTTCCTGACGTTCGGCGTGACGTTCGCGATTCATCATTTCGTCATCCTGCGCTCGCGGGTCCTACGCGGAGTCTTCAACGGGAAGTTTCCGATCAGAACGCGCTCGTCTCGGCGGGCGGCCGGCGTCCACCAGCCCGCCGCCGCGACCGTCGCCCCCGATCCCTCGTACATGTCCGGAGCGCCCACGCTCCCGCTGCGCAGAGTGACCGCAGGATCCGGTGGCCCCGCGTTCCCCACCGTGACCGATGCGCCCACAATGCCGCTGCGGATCGATATCTGACCCATCAGGAAAAGATCATCCTCCCGGGCGCAGAACGCCGGTCCCGGGCGGCGGCGTCGGCGCGGGCCGCGGTCCGGCGCCGGGGTCTGACACAGACATCGTCGCCGCCGGGCACCTCCCTCCACACGAAACCTGCATGCGGGTATGCGGACCGTACGAATCACCCACGCATCGGGACGGCAGCACGGCGACCGCAGGACACAAAGCCGACTCGACGGATTATCGCGGAATGGGCACTTCCCGCCGAGTTGCAGTAAGATCCGCCAAGGGGATTCCGCTGGCTGCGCACCGCCCCAAAGAGGGGTCGACGGTCCCTGCACGCACAGCAGAGCAGAGCAGTTTAACGAAATACATGTAGTATTCGAAGATCCCCCGGTGTTCGATTCTCACCATAGAGACACGGTGAAGACCACGCCATTTACCGGCGAGGATCAGTCTGCGCACGGCTGGCTCGTCTCTGATACTTGCACCCGTGCCGCTACCCGACCCGGGCCACGGCGTGACGTGCATGGGGGTAGCCACCGGATATGCGTCCAGGCACTCGGCAATGGCGGCTGGAACGGGTCCGCGTCAGATCTCTCGCGCTGGACTTGGTGGCGCTGGTCTCGGTGGCGCTGGTCGCGCTCACGTTCGTCGCCGTTATCGCGAACACCACTACGGCCGACCACGGCACTGCTCGCCCGGCCGGCACCTCGAACCCGGGATCCCTGGCAGGACCACCAGTTCCGGCGGGCACAGCGATGGGCGTGCGGCCGGCGACGCTCATCCTCCCGCTGAGCGGGAGCACCCCCCAGTCCGCGAGTGTCCCCCGGACGGAGAGCGCCGGGCGCTGCCCGCCTCACACCAGTCTCGCCAGTGCCTCCGGGCAGTGTGTCGCTGCGCCCGAGGTCTCCTGCGTCGCCGCGGCCGGTGCGCGGGACGGGGCCTGCACCGAGCCGGCCACGGCGAGCTGCCCCGGCGGCTGGGCCCGCGAGGGTGAGATCTGCACCCGCCCCGCCGACCTCGTGTGCAGTGACGGTGGGCCACCGGCCGACGGCCAGTGCGTCACCGCCACGACGTGGACCTGCGCGCCCGGCTGGACCCTCGACGATGCCACCTGCCGGGCCCGTGCGACGCCGACCTGCCCGGCGGAGTGGACCATGGACGGTGGGACCTGCGTCGCCGACACCGTGTGGACGTGCCCCGGCGGCGGGACCCTCAACGGGCGGACCTGCGTCGCACCCGTGCGGTACGTCTGCGACGACGGCGTTCCGGCGCAGGGGCAGTCCTGTGACCGGCCCGCGGCCACGTGCGGCACCAACTGGCGGCTCGTCGGGAACCAGTGCGTCAACGAGGCGGAGCGCTGTACCGGGGTGTCGGAGGTGGACGGCTGTTCGTTCCCCGTCTGCTCAGCGCCGTCGTCGCGGTTCGACGGGGTGGGCACATGTGTCGCCGAAGCGCGGCCGGAATGCCGCGAGGACTGGCCGCCCTCCTCGCAACCGCCCGGCTGCCTGTCCGACGCCACGCCGACCTGCCCCGGCGGCATCGTCCCGGACGGGGCCGGCCGCTGCGTGACGAGCACGCAACAGGTCTGCCGAGGCATGACCGACGTCGGTCCGGACGAGACGGGCCAGTGCACCGCCAGAGCGAAGCCCACCTGCGCTGGGAACATCGAGCCCGAGGAGGACACCGGGCGGTGTGTCGCGCCGCCGATCGAGACCTGCGCCTCGGGCCAGCCGACCGGTGGCGACGGCCCCAGGCGCTGCACCCGGCCGGTGAGCTGGACCTGCGCGGACGGGGCATCGCCCGACGCGGCCCACATCTGCTCGTCGACCCGTATCCTGCGCTGCCCGGCCGGCACCTCCCTCGATGGCGAAATGTGTGTGGGCCCGGCCTGCCCGGCCGGCACCCTGCTCGCGGGGACCCGTGAATGCGTCCCGCCGGTGGCGCGATGCCCGTCGGGCACGACGCGGGACGGGGCCGGGCTGTGCCACAGCGCCCCACCCGGCTGTCCCGAGGGCTACACCGCGACCTCGTCCGGGGTGTGCGCACAGCTAGTGCCAGCGTGCCCTCCCGGCACAACACGGACCGCCCGGGGCCTGTGCCGCCTGCCGGATCCCAGGCCACCGCGCGGCGTGGAGAACGCACACTCGCGAAGCCCTGCGGCCAGCCCCGGTACCAGCGCAGGCAGCGAGGCCGAGCCATCGCCAACCGTCGTCAGCCAGGAGTGGCCCGCCGCACGCGCAGCGCTGGTGGGGGCGACGGTGCTGACCGTCGGGCTGTTGACGTCAGGCGGTGGAGTCCTGCTGTGGAGGCGGCGGCCAGGATCGACGGCGGTTCCCGACGATCAGTGGGCCGGCGCCGTCTCTCCCAACCTCCCGCCCATCGCGCCGGTTTCGCCGCGGCCGCCATCCTCCGCGCCGCGTCCGGCCGATTCCGATGAGCCTGACAAGCCTGACGAGCCAACACCGTTCCCGAACCAGCTGCTTTCCGCGCCAGGCCGGAGTCGATCCGGGGCCGGCCTGTTCGCGACATCACCATTCGACGGCGATCGAGAGCGCCGGCAGGTACGTCTGGAAATCCGTACCCGCGTCCCGCGATCCTCGGTGCGGGAACGAACACCCGCGTTCGAACCTCCCAGGCTGCTGCTCCGGCCCGACCGCACGGTGACGAGCTCCGCGCCGCGGACAGCCCACCCACCGGCTCGGGTCGTTGCCAGTCGGCCGCGCGTGGCCCGAGATGACCTCGTCCTGCTGGCATCGCATCCAGTCCTTGTGGGGGCCGGCGCGACGTCCTCGGGAACCCGCGGCGAACCCGTCGCCATCTGCCTGCGGCAGACGGTGACGACCATCAGCGACGCCGTCACTGGCGCCGTGGACGCGACGTCGCTGGAGGAACGCCGGCTACCGAGCGTCCTTCTACGGATCTTCACCGTTGCACCCCCGCCCCTCGAAGGAGAAGCTGCATGCCTGCCACCGATCCGGACCTGACGTCCTCCCCGGATCACTCCACGGCCCGAAGGCCGGGTCCTCCTCCGGGGTCCCCGGTGACGCGTCCGGACTCCCCCGACCAGATCGCCGGTGACCCTGCGGGCCCGGGCGGGGAAACCGGGTCGGCAGGGGAAACCGGGTCGGCGGCGGACGCGGCGAGTCCCCTGCTCACCAGCGCCGGATCTCTGCTGTTCCAGGCCGACGACGCCGTCCCCGAACTCCACGACCTGCTGACCGAGCAGCTCCCCGAGGTCTGGACCCGCCTGACCCAGACCGGGATCGGGCTCGACCTGGTGGCTCAGGTGACCGGTGAGCTGGCCGCCGAGATTGTCGGCCTCGTCCAGATCGACATCGTCGGCGCCGCGCTGCGCGCCTGGGCGGGATCCCAGAGCGCGCGGACAGCGGCCCGCGCATCCGCTGGCCCGCCGCCGAGCACTCAGACGCTGGTCCTCGGGCCGCACACGCTGACCTCCGTGCTTGAGCGGTCGATCGAGATCCTGGTCGGCGATATCCAGGTCGCAAGCATCCCCATCAGCCTGGAGCTGAGCGTCGATGCGTCACATGCGAGCGTGACCGCGCAGGCCGGCCGACTGGTCCGGCTACGTCCAGGTCCGGCCGAGATCGCACTCACCCTGTCCGTGGCGTCGCGGGTGGTGCGCACGGCGCGCGGCGCCCTCCCGCTGCCGGCGTCCATCCCGCTGGGCCGCTGGGCGCCACTCGACGAGAACCCGCTCCCGGACCGTGGCAGCGACACCGCCCCGCCCGAACCCGCTGGGGCTCCGGGGAGGCTGCCGCGCCAGCGCGTCTGAGGCCGTCGCTCACGCCAGCACCACCGCGGGTCGGGCGTGGCTGTCGGCGCGCGGGCGGTCTGCCGCCGGCGCGTCAGGCCGGATCGACGGCTGTCGTGGGGCCAGCTGATGTCAAGGGGCCAGATCGACTGTCAGAAGGCCGGATCGACGCGGATATCGGGATCGCCGTCCGGCAGTACTACAACTGTTCCGTCGCCGCGTTGCCAGCCGGCGGGCAGCAGAAACCACCGTCCCGCATTGCGCTCCGGTGACTCCGCGGGGGGCGGGGATGCAGGGGCGGTCGGCGGGTCCGGGCTCCACCCCAGGTGACCGGTGGCCTCGCACCGGTCCGGTATAGCCCGAGCATTGCGTTCGCCTCCTCGCATCTGTTGGGATGTAGACGACATCGAGGTAGGAGGCGCCTGTGAACGAGCAAAACGGCGGTTCGGCGGAGGACCTCGCGACATACTTTCTTTCCGCGGAGGGTCTGCGCGGTGTCGAGGTAACACCGCACAGCCACGGAACCGGAACGTCGACGAGCGTGCGCGACTTCGAATACAAGGGTCATCAGGCGAGGATCGAGACCACCTACCGCATCACAATCGACGGAAAACCCCTCGTCGGCCATGTCGAGGCGCTCCCCTCGGGGGAGGTTCACTACCACCGGTTCCCGCAGTACGCACCGAACTCCGCCGTCGACGTGGTGAAAACCATCATCGACACAAGTCTCTGGGAGAAGCCGGCCGTCCCTGACGAGCTGGCGGCCGAGCACGGGCCCGAGCAGCCAGAACACGAACATCACGGGCACACCGAACACGGACCTCACGGGCACACCGAAAGTGCCCATGGAGATCGGCGTGCGGACGGAGGCCACCGGTGACCGCCGTCCGGACCCACATCCTCGACGACCTCACCGCGGCACAGCGCTACCTCGACGCGGCCGTCGGCCTGAGTACGGAGCTCACCTCGGTCACCGCCCGCTCCGTGAGTCAGGTACTCGCGCGGGTGATACCCGGGTTCCGCATGCGCGGAATCGAGCAGCGACTGTCGGTGTGGGATCTGTTCGTCGTCTGGCACTGGGCCTCCATGCAGCTGACGACGTCACCCGAAACCGCCATGCGCAATCGGGCCCACGGCGGCCCGGTGTTCCTGCCGTGGCACCGGATGTACCTCCTGCGGCTGGAACAGCAGCTCCAACGGCACAGCGGCGTCGCCGACGCCGGCCTGCCCTACTGGGACTGGGCCGTGGCCGGCGGTGATCTGGCCCCCGACCAACAGCTCAACCATGTCCTCTGGACCGACAAGTTCCTGGGCCCGCCGCTGGGTTCCGTCACGACGGGCCCGCTCGCCGCCCACGTCGTCCGGATCGAGGAGCGTGACGACGGCCTCTGGTCCGTTCCACCCCGGCCGATCGTGCGCGCGGCCGGCACCCAGGTCGGCACCCTCCCCCGGTCCTCCGACGTGCGGGCGACGCTCAACAACGATCGTTACGACCGTGATCCGTGGGATATCTCGGTCGTCTCTCATCGCAACCTCGTCGAGGGCTGGGTGAACGGGCCTCGGATGCATAATCGCGTGCACGTCTGGGTGGGCGGCGACATGCTGCCCGGCACCTCCCCGAACGATCCGGTCTTCTTCCTGAACCACTGCAACGTGGACCGGATCTGGGAGTCCTGGATGACCCGCCACGGCCGGACCTACGAGCCGGGGAGCGGTGTGCAGGGAGCGCCGGTCGGCCATCGGATCGACGATGACATGATTGCCCTGCTCGGCAGGTCGTTCACGCCGGGGCAGGTTCTCGACTCCAGTGCCTGGTATTCCTACGACGTCCTGCCGTAACGCCTGACCTCCCTGACCCCGGGCGAGCAGTTCGCCCGCCCGGGGCCCGTAAAACCCAACAGTGCGTTTCTGGTGCCTACAGCCGTGGATCGACCGGCTCGGACTCCAGGGCCAGCACCGCGAACACACATTCGTGGACCCGCCACAGCGGCTCTCCGGCCGCGGTCCGTTCGAGTGCCTCCAGGCCCAGTGCGTACTCGCGGAACGCCAGGGAGCGTTTGCGGCCCAGCCCCCGCTCGCGCAGCCGATCCAGGTGCACCGCCTCGGTGTAGTCGGCGCCGTAGATGATGCGCAGGTACTCCCGGCCCCGCACCTTCACGCCGGCCAGGGCCAGCCCTCGTTTTCCCCGGGCCAGGCCCGCGAACGGCTTGACCACCATGCCCTCGCCGCCGGCGGCGGTCAGCTCCTCCCACCACCGTGTTCCGGCGGCCACCGAGTCCGGGTCGGCCGGGTCGACCCGGATCCGTGCGGTGGTGGCCAGCAGCTCGGGATCGGCTGCGGCGAGGCGGTCCGCCACCGCCAGGTGCCACAGGTTGTCCCGGTCCAGGTAGGTCGTCGCGGTCTGCCCGTCGCCGGCGTGGGCTCCCACGCCCGCGGCCGGACCCGCGTGGCTGGTCGGCGGGACTCCCCCGGCTGCCAGCAGCATGAACGGCGCGAACCGCAGGCCGTCCAGGCCGTCGACGGGCCAGCAGTACGGCTGGTACGCCGCCGTGAACGCGTCCGCGTTGGCCGCCCGGCCGCGGGTGCGTTCCAGCAGGTCCGCGACGTCGACACCGCGGCCCATGGCCCGGGCCAGGGCGTCGACGGCAACCGGGAGGACGGCGCGGGCCGCCGCGCCGGTTGCCGCGTACTGGCGGCGGATCAGCGCGTGGGCCTTGGCGCTCCACGGCATGATCTCCCCGTCGAACACCGCCCATCCGGCCGCCAGCTCGTCCCACAGGCCACTGGCGGTCATCGCCGCCCGGAGCCGGGCCAGCAGCGCCTCGGTCAGGTCCGGGGCGAGGAACGGCCGTCCGGTACGGGTGTAGACCGCGCCGGTGACCCCGTCGGGCGCGCCGAATCGCCCGCGGGCGGTGGCGGCATCCCGGCAGATGACGACCACGGCCCGTGAACCCATGTGCTTCTGCTCGCACAGAAGATCCTCGACGCCGTCCGCGCGATAGGCCTCGAAGGCCTCCGCCGGATGTTCGAGCAGGCCCGGCAGGGTCGAGGTCGGCGGCGGGCTCATCGTCGGCGGAAGGTAGACGAGCCAGCGTGGGTCGACGGCGAAGCGGCTCATCACCTCCAGCGCCGCGAGCGCGTTCGGCTCCTCGATCCGTACGCGGCCACCGTGGCGCGTCTCGATGAACCTGCGGCCGAGGACGTCGTTGACGTGAAGCGTGTCGGGGCGCGCGGTCGGGCCGGTGGTGGCGACGACCGAGGCGCCGGTGTCGATGACCAGGCTGACCGGGGCGGGGACGGAGGCCCCGGCAGCGGGCGGGTCGACGGCGCCGTCGTCGACGGACGCCGGCCCCGGCTCGGGCTGTGTCGCCGTTTCCTCCGCCGGCAGCTCGGCGGGCTGCTCCGTCAGCGGCCGCCGCGGCTCGAAGTACTCGCGGGCCGCCGGCACGGACACCAGTTCCCGCTCCGGGTAGCGCAGCGCGGTGAGACGTCCACCGAACACACACCCGGTGTCGAGGCACAGGGTGTTGTTCTCCCACCGCGGCTCCGGGACGGGTGTGTGGCCGTAGAGCACCATCGCCTTCCCCCGGTAGTCGCGGGCCCACGGGTAGCGCACCGGCAGCCCGTACTCGTCGCTCTCACCGGTGGTGTCCCCGTAGAGAGCGAACGACCGGACCCGGCCGGAGGCCCGGCCCTGGTAGGCCTCCTTCAGCCCGGCGTGCGCGACGACGAGACGTCCGCCGTCGAGGACGAGATGCGAGACCAGCCCGTCGCAGAACTGTTCGACCTCGGTACGGAACTCGGGTGTCTCCCCGCCGAGCTGCGCCAGCGACTCGGCGAGACCGTGCCCGATCCGCACCTGCCGGCCGCGCAGGGCACGGACGAGCTTGTTCTCATGGTTGCCGGGCACCGCGAACGCCTCGCCGGCGGCGACCATGCCCATCGCCAGCCGCAGGACCCCGGGCGTGTCGGGCCCGCGGTCCACCAGGTCGCCGAGGAAGATGACGCGCCGGCCTTCCGGGTGGGTACCGCCGACCGCACGGCCCTCGTCGTCGCGGCGCAGCTGGTAGCCCAGCCGGATCAGCAACGCCTCCAGCTCGTCGCGACAGCCGTGCACGTCACCGATCACGTCGAACGGGCCGGTGAGCTCGCGGCGGTCGTTGAGCAGCGGGGTGTACTCGATCGTCGCGGTGGCGATCTCCGCCTCGGAGCGCAGGACGTGCACGCGGCGGAAGCCCTCGCGGGCCAGCCCGCGCAGTGACCGGCGCAGCTCGCCGTGCTGGCGGCGGACGACGTGCGCGCCGAAGGCCCGGTCGGGGCGCTCCGCGTTGCGCGCGACGCAGACCGACTCCGGCACGTCGAGCACGATGGCGACGGGCAGCACGTCGTGCGCTCTGGCCAGCTCCACCAGGCGGGCACGGGACGTCCGCTGCACGTTGGTCGCGTCCACGACGGTCAGGCGCCCGGCGGTGAGCCGGCGGGCGGCGATGAAGTTCAGGACGTCGAACGCGTCCGCCGTCGCGGACTGGTCGTTCTCGTCGTCGGCGACGAGCCCACGGCAGAAGTCCGACGACAGCACCTGGGTCGGCAGGAAGTGCCGGCGCGCGAACGTCGACTTGCCGGAGCCGGTCACCCCCACCAGCACGACGAGGCTCGGGTTGGGAATTGTCAGCGGCTCGATCGGCGTCTCGTTCAGCGGCTCGGACGGCGGCGTCTCGTTCAGCGGCTCGGACGGGAGCTGGCTCGTCTCGCTCATCGGTTCGCCCCTCGCGCCGGCGCCGCCAGCTCCAGGACCGCGAGCTGAGTCGGCTGGCCGACCTCGGGGTCGTCGGCACCGATGCCGCCGATCCTCGCGCGGTAGGGGTAGCCGGCCACGAGGTCGTCGATCCAGGCGGTGAACTCGGCGCGGGTCCATTCGAAGCGGTGGTCCCGATGCCGCAGATCGCCGGGGGGCAGTCCCTCGTAGCGCACGTTGTACTCCCGGTTCGGAGTGGTGATGAGAAGGGTCCCGGGCCGCGCGTGCCCGAGCAGGACGTCGGCGAGCACCGGCAGCCGGGGCGGGTCGACGTGCTCGACCACCTCGGAGAGCACGATCGCGTCCAGCCCGGTGAGGCGGTCGTCCCGGTACACCAGCGAGGAGACGACCAGGCGGACCCGTTCGCGGTCGCGGTCGGACATCTGCTCGACGTGCAGTCTGCGGGCGGTGAGCTCGAGCGCGCGGTGGGAGACGTCGACCGCGACGATCTCGGTGAAGGCCCGGTCGGCGACCAGGCGGGCCACCAGCCGGCCGGCACCGCAGCCGACGTCGGCGACGCGGCGCGCGCCGGCCGTCCGCAGCTCGGCCAGGATCGCGCGGCGCCGCTGCTCCGCCAGCGTCAGCGGCGGCGCCAGCGCGTCGCCGCTGTTCACCGTGTCGGTGCCGGACCCGGCCGCCGCGCTCAGCCCCTGTCCCGCCCCCGGGCTCAGGCCCGGTTCCACCGCCTCGACCAGGCCAGCTTCCGCTTCCGCCGCCGGTTCCGGGTTCCCGGTGCCGTCGGGTTCCGCGTCCACGGCCGAATCTGGTTCCGTCGCGTCGGAGGTGAGCCGTCCCGGTTCGAAGCCGTCGGGGATGCCCTCGGCGGTGAGGTCCTCGGCCACGGACAGCTGCGTCAGGGCCGCCGTCGCCAGGCCGGAGCGGTGGGCGAGGTAGCGGCGTGCGATCAGTCGCTGCTCCGGGTGGCCGGGCAGCCAGCGGGCACCTTCACGGACGAGCTTGTCGATCTCGTCGCGGCCGACGTGGTAGTGCTTGGCGTCGTCGAGCACGGGCAGGAGCACGTAGACCTGGGTGAGGGCGTCCGCCAGCAGGGCGGTTCCGGTCAGCGTGACGTCGTGATGCGGCGCGTGACCCCAGTCCGGGAAGTCCGGGTCGAGTGGTAGCGGGTTCGCCTCGACCTGCCAGCCCAACGGTTCGAACAGCCGCCGGACGAGGTCGGCGCCGCCACCGCGGCACGGCAGCGACGGAAGCCGGATGCTCAGCGGCAGCGGCGTCGTGACCAGCTCCGGCCGGGCCCGGCATCGGCCCGCCATCGCCGTCGAGAAGACGGCCGCCATCGCGACCGCGAGCAGGCTGGACGCCGCGTAGGGCCGATCGTCCACGTAGTGCGCGCCGGCGGTGTCCCGGCGGCCGGTGGATCGCGAGCCTCCCCGGACCAGTCCCACCGGGTCGACCTCCAGCAGCAGTGCCGCGGTGCAGCGCGCGTCGGTCGCCTCGGGGTAGAAGACGTGCGCCTGACCGGCCGCCGTATCGAAGCGATGAACCCGGTCGGGGTGCTTGTGCAGCAGGAAGCCCAGATCGGTCGCTGGCTGGTAGGTCGTCGACACCGTCAGGAACATGGCGAGGATTCTCGCGGATCGGACAGTCGGCGTCGCGTGAGTATTCCGCTGGAGTGCTGGGCGACGTGGCTCTCGGCCATCGGGAGCGGCTGCGGGCTCGTGAACCGGGCCGGGCCCCGGTGCAGCGTCGTGGGATGGTGGGTCGCGGTCACGCGTCCGGCCGACGTCCGCTACGTACGATGAGCCGAGCAAGCAAAGCCGTGGCGGGAGAGGGAAGTGTCAAAGGGACGTTCGACCAGCCGACCCGGGCGGCCAGGTGCCGAGGGTAGGCGGAGTCGCCGCGAGTGCTCCAGCGCCCGGGGAGGTCTGCACCGGCGCGCGGGAGCACGGGACACGGACCCGAGCGGCCGATTCACAGGGCTGTCGGCATGACTCCCGAGCCTGTCGGGGTCGGCCGACGGTCGGCGGGCCGTGCGCGGACCAGCGCCGTGGCAGAGGACGAGGATGCCGCTGTCGCGCGGCCAGCCGCGGTGGAGAGCCCCAAGACCACCCGGCGGCGTCGGGGTGAGCCGCGGCGTCTGCTCCTCGCGGCCGCCCGGGAGCTGTTCTCGGCGCAGGGCTACGCGGTCATCAGCACCCGTGAGATAGCGGAGCACGCGGGGGTGTCGGAGACACTCCTGTTCCGGCACTTCGGGTCGAAGGCGGGCCTGTTCCGGGAAGCGCTCGCCCTGCCGTTCGTCGAGTTCATCCAGGATTTCAGCCACCGGTGGCGCTCCGGTGAGATGGACGCCCTCGACGACGAGTCCTTCGCGCGTCAGCTCAACGGCGGCCTGTACGACCTGTTCCGGCAGAACCGGAGCCTGGTCCTGATGCTGTGGGCCGACAACCTGCCCCGGGACGACGAGTGGGCGAGCATCGGCATGGCCGAGATCGACAAGGCGATGCGCGAGCTCGTCAAGATCGGTAACGAGGAGACGATCCGCCGGCAGGGCAAGGCGATGCCTCGTCACGACCTGGCGACCCGGGCGACGCTCGCCATGGTCGCCGGTATGGCTGTCTTCGGGGAGTCGTTCTACGGGAAGCGCAGACCGTCACGACGGGCGATCGTCGAGGAGCTCACCCAGACCTCGATGCACGGCCGGCTACACCGCAGCGTCTGAAGGACGCAGGCCGGTCACGGGCGCACCGTTCCCGTCGACCGGCGGTTTGTGACGCACACACTGATTTGGAGCCTGCGGATACGAAAGGTCGTGCCGGCCACCTGTCGGACAGGTGGCCGGCACGACCGTCATGCGCCACGCCTACTTCGTCAGGTATCCGCCGTCGACGGGCAGGAGGATGCCGGTGACGTTCGTCGACAGGTCGCAGGCCAGGTAGAGCGCGGCCCGCGCGCAGTCCTCCGGGGTGATGATCTCGCCGATCGGGTGCAGTGACCGCAGCACCTTGGCCTCGGCCTCGTCGGGGGGGCGGAACTCCTCACCCTTGGCGAACGCGAGGTTGGTCCAGATACCCCCGGGGCAGATGGCATTGACACGGATCTTGTCCGACGCGACCTCGGCGGCCAGCGCCCGGGTGAGCTGGTTGACGAGGCCCTTGGTGGCGCCGTAGACGACACCACCCCAGGAGATCATGCCGGCGATGGAGCCGGTGTTGACGATGACCCCGCCGCCGCCCTGCTGTTTGAACTGGCGCACGGCCTCCTTGCAGCCGTTGAACACACCCCGGCCGTTGACCGCGACAAGGTGGTCGAAGTCCTTGACCGTGTGATCCTCGATCGTCATGCCGGAGCGGGGGGAGGCGATTCCCGCGTTGTTCACCATGACGTCGAGGCGACCGTAGGTCGCGACGGCGGTGGCGACGACGGCGGCGACCTGGTCGGGATCGGCCACGTCGCAGGCGGCGGGGATGGCGGTGCCGCCTGCGGCCTCGATGGCCGCCGAGGCCCCTTCGGCCCACTCGCGGCGCAGGTCGGCGCAGACGATGTTGGCGCCTTCCTGGGCGAACAGCTGTGCGATGGCCCGGCCGATGCCGGCCCCGGCGCCGGTGACGACAACCGTCCGATCTGCGAGCAGGCTCATTCCAAGCCTCCCGGTGCGATTTCCCGGACCTGCCGCCGGGCCGGTCGGGACCTCATGCGTCCTCCGACGCACTCGCCGCCTCGCCGGCGTCGACGGCCTCCTCGTCGATGACGATCCGCACCGTGTGCGGACCCTGCAGCATCGCCGTGGGCACCGCGTCGTAGCGGTCCGGCTCCACCAGGTGGTAGGAGACGACCCGCTCGGTGAAGGCCCGCATGGCGGCACGCATCTCCATACGGGCGAGTCCCGCGCCCGGGCAGATGTGCGGGCCCGAGCCGAAGGCGAGGTGCGACCTGTCCGTCCGGTCGAGGCGGAACTCGTTCGGGTTCTCGTGCTTGCTCTCGTCCCGGTTCGCCGAGCCGATGCACATGAACACCTTCTGCCCGGCCTCCACCTGCCGACCGTCCAGCTCCATCGGGCTGGCGCAGGTACGCACCATCCACTGCGCGGGCGCGTCGATCCGCAGCGCCTCCTCGATGGCCGCGTCGATCAGCGCCGGGTTGCGGCGCAGTTCCGCGTAGGCCTCGGGGTCCAGGCCCAGCCGGTAGATCAGGCTGCCGAGGGTGTTACGCGTGGTGTCGCTGCCGGCGCCGATCATGAACATGATCTGGGCCCTGATGTTGCGGGGGGTGAGCGTCTCGCCCTCCACCTCGGTGACCAGGAAGCGGGTCAGCGCGTCGTTGGGCCACTCGTCGCGGGGCACGGCCAGCCGCTCGTCGATACGAGCCTGGACGTAGCCGCTGAGCGAGTCCGAGCTGTCGGAGATGGAGATGCTCTTCCCGGTCGCCGCCGCCTCCTGGAACCGCCTGCCGCTCTCCCGGATCCAGCCGTAGTAGGCCATCGAGTCCGCTTCCGGGAACCCGAACAGGCGGGCCATGGCGGCCGGCGGGATCGGCTCGGCGACGTGGGCGGCGAAGTCGACGCCGGCCGCGCCCGCCTCGCGGGCCTCGGCGAGCATCTGCTCCACCAGCTTCGTGCTCAGGTCCCTGAGGTACGGCTCGATCTTCTGGCTGCGGTGGACCGCGACGACCGAGTTGATGATCCGCCGGACCTTGCCGTGCCGCGGCTCGACCAGCGCCGCGATGTTCTTGTCCTCCTCGGGCAGGTTGTCGGCACCCGCGCTGCCCGAGAAGTTCTCGACACTGCGCAGGCCGAGGTCGACCGATGAGTAGGACACGGCGGCGAGTACGCCGTTGAGGCCGGGGAAGGGCACGACACCACCGGTGTCGCGCAGTTCCCGGAACGCGGCGGCCCGCTCCTCCGGATCCACGGCCAGCGGCGTGGGGCCAGCCCCAACGGTCTTTTCGGACACGAGTCCCTCCCGGACTGGCAGATCAGCAGTCATCGACGAGCCATTTCACGAACCGCGCGAGCGGGTAGAAGCCGTCATGCGGCAGCCCGGCGGCGACGTCCACGACCTCGCCCAACGGAACGAGGCGTTGCATGCCCCGGGAGGCGAGCCGGTCCCGCAGCGCCTCGGCTCTGGCCGCCGGGTAGATCCCGATGGTCTGCGTCGCGACGTTCACGTGATCGAGCGCCGCGTCGAGCGACGGGACCCGCACGACGTTGACCGTCTTGCCGCTGGGATGGAAGTCCACCGGGTCGTCGGACAGCACGACGAGGCCGCTGCCGTCCTCGGCGCCGAACACCTCGTAGTCCGGCGACATCGTGCGCAGTACCTCGACCTCGGCCCGGATGTCCGCGGGCAGGGTGGAGACGATGGCGTCGGCGTAGGTCCGCTCGGTGGCCAGCGCCCGGGCGAGGTCGGCACACCACGCGGCGAGGCCACCGTCGGTGTCGTCCTCGGCGTAGACGAACCGGCTGGCGGCGCAGACCTCCTGGTTGAACAGGCTGGTGTCCTCCGCCGCGGCGCTGGCCGACGCGCGCCGCACCTCCTCGGAGCCGAGTGCCTCCCGGCCGAGCAGCGAGATCGAGACCTTCGGGTCGAACGACACCAGCTCGAAGCCGGGGGCGACGTAGCCGATGGCGTTGCGGATGGCGGCGTCACCGCCCCAGGCGACCAGCCGGTCGAAGTACTGGGCGCGGAACAGCGCGCTCTCGACCGTCGCGTCACCGCCCCGCCAGTACACGCAGGAAAACGATCGGGTCACGGGGTGGTCGGGGTCGACATCCGCCAGGGTCCGCAGTACGGCGCTGCCGGTGAACAGGTCGTTCGACGGCAGTTTCAGCAGGTGCACCCCTTTGCAGAGGGCGCCGCGCACAACCGTCGCGGCGGTGACCCCCGGGGTGTTCCCGGCGAGGACGTGCACGAGCCGCGGCGGGAACGCCCGGACCCGGCGGACGCGGCCCTGGAGGTCGGTGATCTCCTTCCAGCCGTCCAGCGCCTCCCGGCCGATCTCCTGCTCGACCTGGAACCACATCGTCTTCGGGTCGAAGAGGTGTTTCAGGTCCCGGTAGGTCCGTTCGAGGATGCGGGGGCCCAGCGAGCTGCACGCCGCGCTCCGCTCGAGCGCCTCCTGCAGGTACGTGTTGGTGTCGAGGTCGAGCCGGTCACCGACGGCGGCGAGGAACTCGATGATCTCGGCGACCGGCAGGTCGAACGCCGGGCCCGGCTCGGACCGCGGCCACACCAGTTCGTCGAGGTCGAGCACCGGCGTGCTGAAGTCGGGGTAGTCGATCGTCCCGGCCTCCTCGTCCGGGAGCACGGTCCGTCCCCTGACGAAGTGCGGGACAGCCAGCCGCGTGAGGCCAGTCATGATGTCATCACTCCACGTACATAGGCATCGACCGTTCCGGCGCAGGTCAGCTTGTCGTCCCCGCCCTCGGCCAGGCTGTAGCGGACGATGCCGCCGGGGACGATGCTGAGGTTCGGTGTCGTCAGGTCCACCGTCACCCGGTCGCCGGTGACGACGCCGCCCCATCGGCCCTGGACCGCGAGGTCCAGGAAGGCGAAGCGGCCGGTCACGGACTCCCCCTCCAGGGGCAGCACCTGCGTCCCGCTGTCGTCGAGGATCAGCGGGATCACCCACGGCGCTGGCCGGTACCGGCCCGCCACCTCGTAGGCGGCCGCGGACAGCTCCGACATCCCGTAGCCGCTCTGCACGTTCGCCCGCGGGATACCGAAGAACTCGAGGATCTGGGTCTCGTAGTCGGGCGGCAGGTCCGCGCCCTTGGTCCCGCCGCCGCCGGTGACGATCGTCTCCGGATGGAACTCACCGGGCCGCACGCCGCGGGCCCGCGCCCGCTCGACGATCGTCCAGTACTGCGCCCAGAACCCACCGATGATCATTGGCTCGCTCCGGTGCGCGATGAGCTTGTCGATGAGGGCGTCGAGCCGCTCGGCCGCCAGGCGCTGGTTCGCCGCCGCGCTCCGCTCCAGCTCCGCGATCTCGTTCGGCAGGGCGGTGCCCGCCGCGATCCGCTTCCGCAGGTCCGCCGCCCGCTGCTGATCGGACGCCTGCAGCGGCTCCTCGCTGAGGAAGAACCGGGCGTCCGGCCGCCCGAACTCCTCGGCGATGGTGCGGAAGTGCAGCGCGGACCGGTGTGGGCCGTACCTGGGCCCGAGGACGAACACCGCGCGGTCCTGCTTCGGCACGATGCCGCGCTGCTCGCCGAAGGCCGCCACCAGCGACCGCAACGCCAGGTCGCTGTCGGCGCGGGTCGAGGGCAGGAAGGAGCTCTTGCCGGTGGTGCCGCTGCTGACCAGCACCACACAGCCCGCGGCATCCAGCCGGCCGAGCCAGCCCTCCTGGTCGGTCACGCCCGCGACGTCGACCTCGGTGATACGCCGCGACGAGAGCGTGTCGAGCCAGCGGGTCAGCAGCGGCCACCGACCCCGGTTGACGAAGGACTCCGGGTACGACTTGTAGGACGAGTGCGCGAACAGCAGCGGCACCAGGTCCTGAAACGAGCTGATCCGGTCGATTCCGAGCTCGTCCGCGAGCTTTCCCAGCACGGGGATCCGCTCGCGCTGCACGGCGAGCCGCTCGCCCGCCGCCTCGATCCACAACGGCTCGAGCTCGGTGCGGGGCAGCTCGTGGAAGCGCGGGTCGGCGACGTGGCCGAGTAGCTCCTCGTGGGCCGTGGTCACTGCTCCACCCTCCTCATGTCAGCGGGGACCACGGCGTGGTCCGCAGCATCCGACTCGTCAGGCGCGTGCCCTCGGGCAGCGCCGGCGTGACCGATCCGGACCAGTCGCCCCAGCCGTGGTCCGCACCGAAGGCCGCCGTCCACTGCTCCCGCGGTGCAACCCGGTAGAGGACGCGCAGCGACCCGTCCGCACCGAGCGCGGGCGCGAACGCGGCGACGCAGCTCAGGACGCCGTCGTCACCGGTCTCGCCAACGTGGGCCGGCACCGGTGGCACAAGCAGGTCGGCACCCCGGACGGTGTCCTCGCGCAGGACGACCACCTCACGCTCGGGGCCGGTCGTACCGGGCACCTCGTCGAGGTCGATCGCGCCGAGCGGGGACCAGTCGGTCTGCACGAGCAGCGAGCTCGTCGACCCGTAACGCATGGCGTCGACCCGCGCGCTCCAGTCCGCGAGATCGCCACGGCGCAACCGGTGGACCAGCCGCTCCCAGGCGGCGCCATCCGGCACCGCCGTGATCGTAATGATCTTGTATGCCTCACCCGCGCCGTGGGTGGCGTGCAGGTACCAGAGCAGCCTGGCCCCGTCCTTGGCGACGGCGGGCCCGTACTCGTCACGGACCGCGTCCTCGAAGTCGAACTCCCGCTCGCCGATCACGGCATGGACGTCGTGTATGAACAGCACCGGATTCATCCCCCGCAGTCAGGCTGGCTGGGTAGTTGCGACGTGCGTGTCGGGTCGCCGCGCCGGGCCGGCGCCGCAGTGGCACCAGCCCGGCTGCGACTCAGGCCGTCGGTGACCACGGCAGCGCCCTCACCAGCCGTGACGTCCAGGTGTCGCGCAGCTTCAGCGAGTCATGCAGCCAGCTGCCCGGCCTGATCGATTCACGGGGATTGCCGTGGCTGAGCAGCCGGGTGCCCGCAGCGGGATTCTGGATCTGGGTGATCATCAGGTTCTCGGGAACGTCGCCACCGCCGGCCACGGTCTCGAATCCGCCCCACATGACGAAGTCCGAGTACTCGACGTCGAGCGCGCGCAGGAACACCTGCTCCATGGCGTCCTCGTACGGCCGCTGCATCCCGGTGCGAGGCAGGACGAAGTCGTGGATGTACAACGCGTCGGACGCCTCGGAGGGCTCCGCGAGCAGCGTCGCGAGGTCGGGTTCGTATCGGCTGAACCTCAGCGGAGCGAGCATCCTCCTGGTGATCCCGACGCGTTCCGCGGCGAGAGCGACAGCGGCGGCACGGAGGTCACCGCGCCGCGTGCGCTCCCCCAGATCGGCGAGGGTGGCCCCGTCCGCGACCGCGGTCAGCGTGACGATCTCGGGGAGCGTGTGGGAGCCGGGTACGGACCGCACGCACCACACCAGGCGGGTGCGGTCGTCGCCGGCCAAGGCCGGTCCCCACAGCTCCCGCAGCAGGCTCTCGTACCTCGGCGCCCTGGCGGGCGTGAGCGAATGGATCTCGTGGACGAAGAACATCGGTCTCCTACGACGTCGGCCACAGCGGTGCCGCCACGTCTGCCGGCGCAGCGGACGGAGTCGGGTAGCAGTCGTGTGCCTGCGAGGACGCCCAGCCGCCAAAACCGCCTAGTCAGCGCCCCCAAGCTAGTGATCACTACCTTAACAGGTCAGCGGACACTCGTCTCGGCACACCGTCGCCGACGTTTCCTCCGGCCCGGAAACATGCTTCGGTCCAGCATCTGGCCGCCGCATGTGGGGTCTGTTCGCGGAGTGGACGGCCGCCCTATATTCGAGTTTCATACCTCGCCATACTGTCACGCTAGTACAGCGTTCACTACACCATCGAGGCTCGCGGCGCCGATCGGAGACCGGTCCACGCGCGGGCGACGCACCGGAGCCCCGTCGGCTCGACGAGGAGGATGACGTGCCTGATCTCCGCACCAGAACGAGCACCCCGTGGTGGTGGTCGACCGCTGCCGGGCAGCGGACCGGGGTGCTCGCGCACCGCCGCCGCACGAACGGGCGGTCCGGACGATGACCGAGCAGGCGGTGCCCGCCCCCGAGAACCGGCCAGGCTTCCTGGAGCCCGGGCTCGTCCTGGGTGACCGGTTCGTCGCCACATCAATCGGTGGCGAGATGGAGCACTTCAACCCCGCTACCGGCAGGGTGAACAAGGCCTTCCCTGTCGCCACCCTCGACGAGGTCGACGAGGCCGTGAGCGCCGCGCGGGCGGCGTTCGAGGAATGGCGCCGGTGGACGCCGGATGCCCGGCGCGCCGCGCTGCTGCGGCTGGCCGACATCATGGTCGAGCGCCGCAGGGAGATCGGCGTCATCGCGGCGCTGGAGAGCGGCACGATCTACAACGAGTTCGTCGCCGCGTACACGGCCGACTGGTTTCGGTACTACGCCGGCTGGGCCGACAAGCTCACCGGCGAGAGCATCAACCCGTACCCGTTCCGGGGCCTGGACTTCACCGTCCCCGAGCCGGTGGGGGTGGTCGCCCTGTTCGTCGCCTCGAACGGGCCGATCGGGTTCTTCGGCATGGCCGGCGCGCCGGCACTGGCCGCCGGCTGCACCCTGGTGGTCAAGCCACCCGAGCTGGGCCCGTTCTCCTCGGTCTCGTTCGCCCGCTGGTGCCTGGAGGCAGGTATCCCCCCGGGCGTCGTCAACGTCGTGGGCGGCGGCCCCGAGGTCAGCCAGGCGCTGGTCCGCCACCCTGGCGTCGACAAGATCAGCTTTACCGGCAGCACGCAGACCGGGCGCCGCCTCCAGGAGGCGGCCGCACAGAACGTCAAGCCGTTGGTGATGGAGCTCGGTGGCAAGTCCGCGAACATCGTCTTCGCGGACGCGGACCTCGACGCCGTGATTCCCGGCGCCGCCCGGTTCATCAACAGCGCCGGGCAGGGCTGCTCGATGCCGACCCGCCTGCTCGTCCAGCGTCCCCGGTACGACCGAGCCATCGAGGAGGTTGCCCGGATCGCGAGCGGCGTCGTCGCCGGCGACCCGTTCACCCCCGGGGTGACCATGGGCCCGGTCATCAGCGAGAGCTCCGCGCGCCGCATCACCGGCCTCGTCAGTGACGCCAAGGAGAGCGGCGCGGCCCGTGTCCACCAGGGCGGCGGGCGCATCGGTGGTGAGCTCGCGAACGGCTACTTCGTCGAGCCGACGCTGCTCGTCGACGTCGACAACGCGGCACCCATCGCGCAGACCGAGATCTTCGGCCCGGTGCTGTGCGTCATCCCGTTCGACGACGAGGACGAGGCGATCGCGTTGGCCAACGGCACCGGCTTCGGCCTCGTGGCCTACGCCCACACCCAGGACATGCGGCGCGCCCGCCGTCTCATCGACTCGCTACGGGCCGGCAGCGTGCACATCAACTCCTCCGGCCCCGGCCCGGTCTCGCCGGCCTCGCCGTTCGGCGGGGTGAAGGACAGCGGCTACGGCCGGCAGGGCAGCCGGCTCGGCATCGAGGAGTTCCTCTCCTACAAGAACGTGTACCTGAACATCTGACCGGTCACCATCGCCAGCCCCGACGTTCCGACCGCCCGAGCAAAGGATGACGACGTGGTCAACAGCCGTATCGCCGAGCCGATCAGGATCGGCTGGTTGCTCGACACCCGGTTCCCGGAGGTGATGGAGCTGGACACCCGCAGTGACCTGCGGGAACCGTTCGAGCTGGTCTTCAACGACGCCTACGAGCAGGGCGTCCTCGACCGTCCGGTCCAGGTGATCTTCAAGGAGGTCGACGGCCTGCCGCGCGGGTCGGTCAGAGCGGTCATCGACGCGTACGGCGAGCTGTGCGACGAGGGCTGTCTCGCCGTGTTCGGGCCGCACGTGTCCGAGAACATCCTGCCGGTCAAGGAGGCGATCGAGGAGCGGTTCCGGGTGCCGTCGATCGGCCTCTACGGCTCCGACGAGGGCCTCGGGGAGTGGACGTTCGCGCTGCCCAACGGGTCGATGACCGACGAGCCGATCATCTGGGCCGAGCTGATGCGCCGCGGCGGCCACGAGCGGGTCGGAGTGCTCGTCGAGCGGTCCCAGACCGGCGCGGAGCACCTCGCCGGCTTCCGCAGGGCGTGCCGGGACGAGGGGCTGCAGATCGTCGCCGAGGAGTCGATCGCCCAGGTCGGCCGGGACGTCACCGACCAGGTCACCCGGATCCGCGACGCGGGCGCGACCACGCTCGCGCTCTGCGGGTTCGGGATGGGCCTGTGGGGTGTCAACGCCGCGCTGCGCAAGCTCGGCTGGGACCCGCCCCGCTACACCGGAACCGCACTCGAGGACGCCTACGCGGTGCCGGACCTTTGGGAGCCGGTGGTGGGCTGGATCGGTCTCGAGCAGTACGACGAGGCGAACAAGGTCGGCCAGAAGTTCCTGGACCGGTTCGAGGAGGTCTACGGCCGGCGGCCGGAGTACTTCGCGCCGGTGGTGGTCCGGGACGCCGCGGTCTGCTTCCTGGACGCGCTGGTCAACGCCCGGCCGCTGTCGCCGCGGGGGGTCAAGGAGGCACTGGAGCGGGTCAAGATGCTCCCTGCTGCCTCCGGCTCGCCGGGTACCCGGCTCTCCTTCGGGAAGTGGACCCGCCGGGGCTGGATGGGCGCCGGCTACCTGGTGGCCCGCCGGCTCGACCCCGATGGGAAGACCTCGCACTTCGTCGCCCGATACGGCGACGAATAGCCGGATGTCGCTGACGGGTCCACGCCCCGACCACGCGTGAGGCCGACCTGAACCTGTTCGGCCTGGTGATGTTGAACAAGCAGCTCCGCGGCTGCCGGTGAGCGTCTGCGTGGCCGAGCCCGGCTCGGCCACGCCTGCACCCACACCCCGAGGACACCCCTGGAGCGCAGCATCTACTGCCCCGATAGGGCAGTGGACGCTAGCATGCCGGCCTCAGGCGCGCCGTGCCGCCAAGAGTTTCAGGGGCGAGAATCTGTTGCTCCTCGCCGGACGGTCGCATACATAGAGTCATCAGACTCTGATGATCGACTCACCCAGCGAACAGCCATCTTCCTTTTAACCAGCGGGTTTAACGTTTCAACCGCCAGTACGGAGCGCCGGAATTCACTACCATGCGTCACTTTCGATCACTCCAAATGGTCGTCGCCTGACTACATAACGTTCACATGACGCCGAAGCCTGCAGGTCGCCGCACCCTTGACGATCCACGGAAAGTTGCCTTACAAGTTCAGTGCTCACACCACTATTGGTCGCCGACACTAGGGGAAGATCGCATGCGTAGACGTAGTCGACTCTGGGGCTTAGGCCTGGCCGCGAGCCTCGCGGCCGCCGTCCTGGCGGGTTGCGGAGGGTCCGGCTCAGGCGGGTCGGAATCCTCAAATGCTCGCGGCATCGAGGGCAGGACCATCAAGATCGGCGGACTGGTCGAGCAACGCGCCTTCGGTGGCGCCGACGACGGGTTCAAGGCACGGATCGATCGCGCCAACTCGACGAAGGAGCTGGGCGACTACACGATCGACTACCTGGGCTCCACCGACCCGGGCCAGGGCGCCGTCGACAAGGCGCTGGCAACGACCCAGAGCCTCATCGACCGCGACGACGTGTACGCGGTCGCACCGGTTCTCACCACCAGTTTCCAGCAGTCCGTCGCGAACTACGCCGTGGCCAGGAAAGTGCCCTATTTCGGGGGCGGATTCACTCCTGCGTTCTGCTCTCCGAACCAGTACGGCTTCAGCACCATCGGCTGCTACATCAGCGCGGACTACGGCTACACCACGCCGGTGGAGGGCGTCGCGAAGGCACTGGGCAAGAAGCCGGACCAGGTCCGGTGGGCTGTCGTCTCACTCGCCCAGCCCGACGGCCAGAAGCTCGCCGACAACTACCGCAAGCTGATCGAGACCGTCAACGGGAAGGTCGTGTACAGCGAAGCGACCGTGCCGCCCGGCGGCGGCGGCGACCTGCAGCCGTTCGTCAGCGCGGTGATGGATTCGAAGCCGGACGCCGTCTGGCTTCTCCTCGGCAGCGAGGTCCTCGGTTTCTCGTCGGCGATGAAGGCCGCCGGGTACACGGGGGCGTTGGTCAACTCGTCGTTCTACCTGCCCGGAACGCTTCAGAAGGTCCCGACGGTGGCGGCGGCACTCGAGGGCGCCATCGTGTCCACGAACACGCCGGTCCTGGAGTCGAACAGCACGTACATCCAGCAGCTGGAAAAGGACTTCAAGGCCATCGGGAAGTCCGCCGACGATGTCACCTTCGGGGCGTTGAGCGGTTACCAGGCCGCGGACATGATGATCGCGATGATGAAGAAGGTCGCGCCGGACTTCGGCGACCTGGTGTCGACGATCGGCAAGGGCTTCAAGTACGAGCCCGGGAGGGACGCCGCCCCGGTGTCGTGGCCGGAGGCGTTCGACGGCAGCGTGGGCTGCAACACCGTACTGCGCGTCGAGAACGGCTCATACAAGATCGTGGCGCCGTACTCCTGCACCGGCAGGAAGGTCGAGTTCGACTGACAGACCAGCTGGATCCGCTGGTTTACGACCGAGGTTGGTGGATGTCACCTCGACGTCCACCCACCGTCATCCTGTCAGTTCTTCTCGCCTTCCTCGTCCTTACTGCCAGCGGAGTCATACCGATGGATCAGTTCGTACGTGACGTCATCACCGGGTCGGTCAACGGAAGCATCTACGCCCTGATCGCGGCCGGGCTCGTCCTGACCTACACGACAACGGGAATCTTCAACCTCGGCTACGCGGGTATCGCCTTCTCCGCCGCCTATGTCTTCTTCGAGCTGAACACCGGACTGCACTGGCCGCAGTGGGCGGCGGCGACTCTCGTCATCCTGGTGTTCTGCCCCCTGCTGGGGCTGTTGCTGGACGTCGCGATGTTCCGGCGGCTCGCGCGGGCGCCGGAGGTGGTGCAGCTCGTGGCATCCGTGGGTGTCCTGCTCGCGCTGCCGGCATCGTTCACCTTCCTCGTCGGCCGCGGAATCACCCAGTTCGGCTGGTCGATCCCCACCGGGACCGACGTCGAGCTGGCTCCCGGCGTCGGCCCACAGCCACGCAAGGTGTTCGGCCTGTTCAGCGGAGTCGTGATCACCTCCGACCAGATCATCGTCCTCGGGACGACGGTGGTCTGCGTTGTGCTGCTCTCGGTGTTCCTTCGCTCGACGCGGACCGGGCTGCGGATGCGAGCGGTGGCGGACCGCCACGACCTCGCGGCCCTGCGCGGCGTCGACCCGACGCGCACCTCCCAGCTGGCCTGGGTGCTCGGGACCGTCCTCGCCGGAATCGCCGGCGTGGTCGGCTCACCGATCCTGCGTGTCCTGAACCCGGACGCCTACGCGCTCGCGGTGTTCGTCGCGATCGCGGCCGCGGTGGTCGGCGGCTTCCGTTCGGTCCCGCTGGCCTTCGCCGGCGCGGTGCTCGTCGCCGTCGCCAGCAACCTCACCTACTCGTGGGCGGGCTTCGCCCAGGACATCCCGGGTTTCAACAGCGCACTTCCGTTCCTGCTGCTCATCGTCGGCCTGATCGTCATGGCCCGCTCCCGGGCACGTGTCGCCGGGTCCATCGCCGCGGAATCCGCACCGCCCGACCACAGGCGCGACCAGCCGCCATGGCGGCGCGTCCTGCCCAGCGTGGTCGGCGTGGCGCTGTTGCTGTACGGCATCTTCGTCGGGTTCGACGACTACTGGCTCACCCTCACCACACGCGCCCTGATCTTCAGCCTGATCTTCCTGTCGTTCACCATCGTGACCGGGCTCGGTGGAATGGTGAGCCTGGCGCAGGCGTCGTTCGTTGCCGGCGGACAGCTGTTGGCCGGCTATCTGATCAACCAGCACGGTTTCCCGTGGTGGCTCGCCTGCGTGGCTGCCGTCCTGGCCGCGATGGTGCTCGGCGTCCTGGTCGCGTTGCCGTCGCTGCGGCTCGGCGGGGTGGCACTCGCGCTCGTCACGCTCGCGCTCGCGTTCGTCTGCGGCCAGGTGCTGTTCCAGCTGGACTGGCTGCGCAACGGTGAGTACGGCTGGAGCTTCACCCGGCCGGTCTTCGGTCCGCTGGATCTGAACGAGACCCGCAACCTCGCCGGGTTCGTGCTCGTCCTGATCGCCCTGGTCGTCTGGGTGATCCGCAATCTGGAGCGTTCGCACACGGGGCGGGAGATGCTCGCCGTTCGCAACGCGGCCGCAGCGGCGGCCGCGATCGGGGTCTCCCCCACCATCACGAAGCTGAAGGTCTTCGCGTTGTCGGCCGGAGTCGCCGGTCTTGGTGGTGTCCTGCTCGCCACGAACGACATCTCCGTCACCAGCAACTCCGTACCGGCGATGTCCGGCCTGCTGTGGCTGGCGGGCGTCGCCCTCCTCGGTCTGCGCCGACCGTCCGGCGCGATTCTCGCCGGCCTGTTCATCGGGCTCGTGCCCGGTGTGCTCAGCGGCTTCTCCCTGCCGTTCGGGCTGTGGGAGTGGTCCGGCTCGAAGGCGTCCGAAGTGCCGACGATCCTGTTCGGCCTCGGTGCCATCGCACTCGCCCGGCAGCCTGACGGCATGCTGGCGGACATCGCGCGGCGCAACTTCCAGCGCCGGGCACGCCGCCGCGCCGCCGCCACCGCGAGCGTCTCGGGAGCCGCTCCGCGCGTCCCTGAGATCACGGCGGATGTCCCGGGCAGCGCGGCGGTCGACCTCGGCGGCACCGACAGCCGCGGCGCACGGGCCCGCGTCAGCGAGGCAGGTGCCAGCGACCTGGAAGCGAGCGGAGGAGTCGCCCTGTGAGCGAGCCGACCGAACCGACGGTGCTGGCTGAACCGACGGTGCTGACTGAACCGACTGAACCGACTGGGCCCACGCACCCCAGGCTGGCGGTTCACGGCCTGCACGCCGGATACGGCGACGCAGGGGTGCTGCACGGCGTCGATCTGGTCCTCCCGAGCGGCCGGATCGGTGCCGTCCTCGGCCCCAACGGCGCGGGCAAGTCCACCACCTGCAAGACCCTCGTCGGCCTCGTCCGGGCAGCCGCCGGCACCATCGCGGTCGACGGCCGCGACGTCACGACCGCGCCGACCTGGCGTCGCGCACGGGCCGGAATGTTCCTCGTTCCCGAAGGCCGCGGGGTTTTTCCCGGGCTCAGCGTCGAGGACAACCTGCGCCTCATGGTGAACCGGAACACCGATATCGCGTCGGTGTACGAGCGCTTCCCGGCGCTCGGCACCCGGCGGCGCCAGCACGCGGGAAGCCTGTCGGGCGGCGAGCAGCAGATGCTGTCACTGGCCCCGATGCTGGCCGAGCCGACGGAGCTGCTCATCGCCGACGAGCCGATGCTCGGCCTGGCACCTCGCATCGCGGACCAGATCCTCGGCGTGTTCGACGACCTGCGGGTGCGCGGCACCACCATCCTGCTGGTGGGGGAAAGCCCGCACGGCATCGTGGACATCGCCGACCAGGTCTCGCTCATCCACGCCGGTCGGATGACCTGGTCCGGCCTGGCATCCGACCTTGACCGCACCGTGCTCGAGCAGGCGTACTTCGGGCCCGACGCCGCCGGTCCTCCCAGGAAGTCCGTCTTCTAGGCGGGATGGGCGGACGTCCCGGCCGCCGATGGGTCGCCCTCGTCGACGATCCATCGGCACATCCGGCTGGACGAGCGGGATGCCCGCGAAGGACACCCACTCCGGGCCGTCGCCGAACCCGGCTTTTCCGCGAAGGCAGGGGCTCCGAGCGACGCACCCACTCCGGCAGTCACCGCACTGTCAACCTTGGCGCCGGCCAGGTCATCTCACCAAGATGCCCTGCAGCGCCCCGCACAGACGATGTGAGGACGATGTCGAGCGACGACTTCTGGGAACTCAGCAATCTTGTGGCTCGTTACGCCGAGCTGCTCAACCTTGGGCAGATCGAGGCACTCGGCGCGCTGTTCGAGCACGGCCGGATCTCCTCGTCGAACATAGCCGATGTACATGTGGGGCCTGCTGCGGTCACCGAGATGTACCGGCGGTCGGTGGTGTTCCCCGAAAAGGTCCCCGACACGCTGCTGTTCACCAGCAACCTGCAGTTCCGGATCGACGGCGACGAGGCCTCCGGAAAGGCCTGTTTCATGGCCGTGCACCAGGCCGAGGCCGGCGTGGTCCCGGTGCTCGCGGGCCGGTATCACGACGAGTTCCGCAAGATCGATGGCCGGTGGTGGTTCCACCACCGGCACATGCTTCCCGACCTCGTCGGGGATCTCTCGACTCACCTGCACGAGCCGCTGGAGGGCGTGTAGCCGGCGGCTCGGTGGGCCCACCCGGCCCCGGCGGTCGATGGCGGCACCGGGGCCGGCTGGTGGGCCGGCTGTCAGCTGAGGTAGGCGTCCTGTACGGCCTCGTTGCGCATGATCTCCTCCGGAGTGCCATGCGCGATCAATCGGCCCAGCTCCAGGACGCTCACCTCGGCGCTGTGGCGCATCACGAACGGGATGTGGTGCTCGATCAGCAGGACTCCGCAGTCGTCCGTCCCGGCCAGCTGGTCGAGGATCTCCCCCAGCTCCTCGATCTCGTGGTCCTCCAGCCCGGAGGTCGGCTCGTCGAGCAGTAACAGCCGAGGCGAGTCGACGATCGCCCGGGCGAGCTCGACCCGCCGCAGTTCACCGATCGACAGCCCGCCGGCGAGCTCGTTGCGCAGCCGGAGCAGGCCACAGCGCTCGAGGACGGCCTCGACCCGCTCACGCCGTTCGCGCTCCCGGCGCCGCCGAGACGGCAACCCGAGAAGATCACCGATCATGCCACCGCCACCGCCGTGCCACTCGACCGCCAGGAGCACGTTGTCCTCCACCGACAGCCAGCCGAACACCTGCTGACGCTGGAAGGTGCGTCGCAGCCCACGCCGGGCCCGCCGCACGGAGCTCTCGTTCGTCACGTCGTGCCCGTCGAGCAGGATGGTGCCGCCGACGGGCCGTCGGATGCCGGCGATGCAGTCGAAGAACGTCGTCTTGCCCGCGCCGTTCGGTCCGATCAGGCCATGCACGGTGCCCGCCCGGACCGTGATGCTGGCGCCGTCGACGGCCGTGATCCCACCGAAACGCTGGATGACGTCACGGACCTCCAACAGCGGGGCCGAGCCGACGACAGTGGACTGACTAGACATTTCACTCCCCAGACGCCGGGCGCGCCAACCCGGCGCGGGGATCCCCGCTGTCGGGGCCGGCAATGGCGATGTCATGGTGTGGACACTGTCCTGCATCACCCGGGTCGACGCTTCCGGACGCGCTCCCACGCTGGTTCGGAACTACCGAAAGTGCTGGTGTGCAGCTGCCCGACCGGTTGGACGAGCCCAGGGTGACCTGCAGCGGGACAGTAGCTGATCGCACTACGGGAACGCAATGTCTAGCCAGTGAGCACTGTTCTAACAGTGCCGTCGAGATCGGTCGTGGACTTCCTGGTCGGCCGCATTGACATCGCCCGCCTGTCGGTCACCATCGACGAAGCCGAGCGCAACACCATGGGGTCCGCGGCAGCGCTGGCGCCGGTATCCGTGGCGGCCGTTGATGAGCGCACAGTCCTCGGCCCCGTTCAAGCGGCTCGGCGCGCACCCCGGCCAGGTGAGCCAGCAGCCGGCGCGGCAGCCCTGGCCCACCAGTCCACCCCCTGATATATCTAGAGATATCGGCTACGGCAGGCGCGTGACAGCAGAGCCGAAGCGCCAGGACGACCGCGACAACCGTCAGGACATCCCGGGCGAACCGCGCAGACGGACAGGACATCCCAGGAGGGCCGATGTTCACGCAGACCGCGGACCAGGACTTACTCGAGGCCACCACGGAGCAGTACCTCGCGGCCACCTACCCACCCACACGCATCCGTGAGCTGTCCCGGCAGGACTCGACCTTCGATCCGGTGCTGTGGAAGCGGGGCGCCGAGCTCGGCTGGACGTCGCTGCTGGTGCCGGAGGGCTCCGGGGGCGGATCGGTCAGCGGCAACGGCCTCGCCGACCTCCTCGCGGTCGCCTTCCAGTTCGGGCGGCACGCCGCGCCCGGGCCGCTGATCGGGACGAACGTGGTCGCCGCGGCGCTGGGCCGGTGGGGCAGCAAGGAGCGGCACGGCGGGCCACTGGCGGAGCTGCTCGACGGAGCCGCCACCGCCGCCTGGGGGTACTCGCCGGGCACCGGGCCGCGCGCCGGTGCCGCGGTGCGCGCGACCCGGTCCGGTGACGGTTTCCTCCTGGACGGGGTGGTGCCCTGCGTCGAGAGCGGCGCTCCGAACGGCTACCTTCTGGTCGCCGCCTCCGACGGCACCACCGCTGACGGGGATGACGCACGGTCGCACTACCTGGTTCCGCTCGACGCCCCCGGCGTGCGGACCTCCCCACTCGGCGGCATCGACCTCACCCGGAGGCATGTTTCGGTCACGCTGGTGGAGGTCGCCATACCAGCGACCGCCCAGGTCGGTGAACCCGGATCGGCCGACGATCACGACGAGCTGCTCCTCGATCTCACCGCCGTGCTGCAGGCCGGCGAGATCGTCGGCGCGATGGAACGCGCCTTCGCGATGACCCTTCGGTGGGTGAACGACCGGTACTCCTTCGGCCGACCACTCGGGTCCTATCAGGAGATCAAGCATCGGATGGCCGACCTGCGCACCCAGCTCGAGGCGAGCGCGGCGGTCACCGAGAAGGCCGCGCGGCGCGTCGGCGAGGGCGCGCCTGACGCGCGCTCGTGGGCCAGCGCGGCGAAGGCACACGTCGGACGGGTCGGTCCGGAGGTCATCCAGGACTGCGTCCAGCTGCACGGCGGAATCGGGATCACCTTCGAGCACGACCTGCACCTCCACCTTCGGCGCGCCACCCTCGACGCGCAGCTGTTCGGCACGCCGGCCACCTTCGCCGACCGGCTCGTCGGCCTGACTGAGACCGCACTGACCGAGACCGCGCTGGCAGAGACCGCCCCGGGCGGTGGGAAGTGAGCGAGACCGTGACCGACGTCGCCGAGTTCGCGGCGCGCGCCCGCGCCTGGCTGGCCGAGAACATGCCGCCCGCGAATCCCGATCGGGACACCTTCTTCCTCTACGCCGCCACCCACCCCACCGACGAGGAGGTGCTCGCGCGGGCCGCGACCTGCCGCGAGCTGCAGCGCCGGCTCTTCGACGGCGGGTTCGCCGGCATCTGCGTGCCGACGCGGTACGGCGGGCAGGGGCTGACCCCGGCACACCAGGCCGCGTTCAACCGGGAGATCAAGGGCTACGACTATCCCGCCGAGATCCAGGCGTCCACCTTCATTCCGTGCATGGCCGTGCTGCTGGAGTTCGGTACCGAGGAGCAGAAACAGCGCCACATCCCGCGGATGCTGCGCGGCGAGGAGATCTGGGTCCAGCTCCTGTCCGAGCCGGGCGGCGGCTCGGACGCCGCCGGCGCGGTCACCACCGCCACCCGCGACGGCGACCGCTGGATCCTCAACGGCTCGAAGGTCTGGACAACGTCCGGATGGTGGGGCGACTGGGCGCTCTGCCTGGCCCGCACGAACTGGGACGTCGCGAAGCACCAGGGCCTGACCGTGTTCAGCCTGCCGATGTCAGCCCCGGGGCTGGAGATCAGCCAGATCGAGCTGGTGAACGGTTCGAAGGACTTCTGCCAGGAGTTCCTCACCGACGTCGTCGTGCCCGACGCCGACCGGATCGGCGACGTCGACGCCGGATGGAACGTCATGGGCCGCTGGCTGTACCACGAGCGCACGATCTCGGGCGGCTCCCCCTACGTGACCGGCGGTGGGAACCGGCCGAACGACGGCCCGTACGAGACCGCGGCGATGATCGAGGCCGCCCGCCGGCTCGGGACGATCGACGACAGCCGCACGCGGGCCCTCCTCGGCGAGGCGCAGACGAGTTCCCTCGTTCTGCGGGCGCTGGTCGAGTCCGTCACCCGCAAGATGGCCGGCGGTGTGCTCCCCCACCACGCGGCGGCGATGACGCGGCTGTTCGGTGGCACGACCAACGCCCGCCGCGCGGCGATCGCGACGGAGCTGTACGGCGGCGCGGGAGTGGTCTGGGCCCCGGGCGAGGAGACCGCCGCCCAGGTTGGGCTCAGCTACCTGGCCCGGCAGGCCGCCTGCATCGGCGGGGGCACCACGGAGATGGCACGCAACGTCGTCGCCGAGCGGCTCCTCGGCCTGCCGCGCGAGCAGCGCGCCGACACAGGCGCCTTCCGGGACGTTCCCCGCGGACCACAGGCCAGCGGAAACCCGTGAGCGACCGCCTTTGCACCGTCACACCAACCGAGTAAAAACATCTATCTATTTTTCACCTGACCGGGAGGCAGTCATGGCAGATGAGCAGGGACGGGAACAGGTGGCATCGCGGCCGGTCGACGCGGACAACCACTACTACGAGACCCTCGACGCGTTCACGCGCCACCTCGACCGTAAGTTCCGCGACCGCGGCGTGCGCGTCTTCCAGGACGGCCGACACACCGAGATGGTCATCGGCGGAAAGGTCAACGGCTTCATCCCGAACCCGACGTTCGACCCGGTGATCGTCCCCGGCTGCCTCGACCTGCAGTTCCGCGGCCAGATCCCGGAGGGGGTCGACCCGCGCAGCCTCACCAGGGTCGAGCCCATCCGGCCCGAGTACCGGGACCGGGAGGCACGGCTGGCGACGATGGACGCCCAGGGCCTCGACGCGATACTGCTCTTCCCGACCCTGGGCTGCGGTGTCGAGCAGGCGCTGCGGTACGACGTCCCGGCCACCATGGCGAGCCTCAACGCCTTCAACCGCTGGCTCGAGGACGACTGGGGCTACTTCCACCAGGAGCGGATCATCTCCGCGCCGATGCTCTCGCTGGCCGACCCCGAGGCGGCGCTCGCCGAGGTCGACCGGGTGCTGGGCCTCGGCGCGCGGGTCGTCCACGTCCGCCCGGCCCCGGTCCCGACCGGGACCGGCAAGGGCCGCTCGCTGGGCAACCGTGCGCACGACCCCGTCTGGGCCCGACTCGCCGAGGCGGGTGTGCCGGTCGCGTTCCACCTCGGCGACAGCGGATACAACGCGATGGTGGGCGCGCCCTGGGGCGGCGCCGAGGAGTTCGCCCCGTTCCGCGCCCCCGACCTGCTCGGCAGCGTGCTCGTCGGCGACCGGGCCATCCACGACACCGTCGCGAGCCTGATCGTCGACGGCGTCTTCACCCGCCACCCGACGCTGAAGGTGGCCAGTATCGAGAACGGCTCCGACTGGGTCTACCCCCTGGTCAAGGGCCTGCGGAAGCTGGCGAACCGGGTCCCGTCGAAGTTTGCCGAGGACCCGCTGGACACGATCCGCAAGCACATCTGGGTCACCCCGTACTACGAGGAGGACCTGCGCAAGCTCGCGGACACGATCGGCGTCGGCCGAGTCCTGTTCGGCTCGGACTGGCCGCACGGCGAAGGCCTGGCCGACCCGGCGGCGTTCACCGACGAGCTCACCGCGTTCAGCCCCGACGAGGTGCAGCTGATCATGCGCACCAACTGCGCCGAGCTCATCGGGCTTCCCACCTCCTGACCCGGGACCGGCGGCCACCCGCAGCCTCCTTCCGGGACGGCTGGTTCCGCTCGCTACCGACCGAGGCTGGTCACGCGAGGAACCATCACGCTCACACCAGCACCTCCGGAGGGAGCAGGCGCCGCGCGACCTTGCCGGTCAGCAGCCGCGGCAGCTCGGTCAGGAACACGACCGAGCGGGGGCATTTGTAGTGGGCGGCGCGATCCCGGGTGAAGGCGATGAGCTCGGCCTCCAGAGCGGCCGGATCGGCGGGCGGCGTCGCCGGCTCGACGATGGCGCGCACCGACTCCCCCATCTCGGCGTCGGGCACGCCGATCACGACGACGTCGGTGACGGCTGGATGCAGGATCAGCACGTCCTCGATCTCACGCGGGTAGATGTTCACCCCACCAGATATGATCATGTTCGAGACC
This sequence comes from Parafrankia irregularis, assembly GCF_001536285.1. Lineage (NCBI taxonomy): Bacteria > Bacillati > Actinomycetota > Actinomycetes > Frankiales > Frankiaceae > Parafrankia > Parafrankia irregularis. The sequence goes on from NZ_FAOZ01000008.1 coordinate 265,394, forward strand.
CGGTCGGTGAGGTAGAGGTAGCCCTCCTCGTCGACCCAGCCGACCTCGCCGAAGGTGGCCCACCCACGCTCGTCGAACGCGTCGGCCGTCTTCTCCGGGTCACCCTGGTACTCGAACCGCTGGGGCGACTCGAAGTACACCCGGCCCTCGGCGCGCGGCGGCACCTCGGTGCCCGTCTCGTCGACGATGTGCACCGCGCCGAGCATCGACTTTCCGACCGACCCCGGATGGGCGAGCCACTCCTGCGGCCCGATCGTGCAGAACCCGGCGCCCTCGCTGCCGGAGTAGTACTCATGCACAATCGGCCCGAGCCAGTCCAGGACGGCCCGCTTGACCTCGGGCGGGCAGGGCGCCGCGGCATGCACCACGGTCTTCAGGCTCGACAGGTCGAACCGGGCCCGATCGGCCTGCGGCAGCTTCAGCAGCCGGACCAGGTGTGTCGGTACCACCTGGGTCAGCGTCGCCCGGTGCCGCTCCACGAGGCCGAGGAAGTCCAGCGCGTCGAACCGATCGGTGCAGACGACCGTCCCGCCGATCCGGTGGATCGCGGTCGCCCAGCCCAGCGGGGCGGCGTGGTAGAGCGGCGCCGGGCTCAGGTAGACGGTCGACTCGTCGCCGCCGTACAGGAAACGGATCATCGCGGTGAACCGGCTGGGCTCACCCAGCGGGGCACCGACCGTCGCCGGCCTGATCCCCTTCGGCCGGCCGGTGGTCCCCGACGAGTAGAACATCCAGGTGCCCTCGCACTCGTCGTCGATCGGCGAGGTGGGCTGGGCACCGATGACGTCCTCATACCGGTCGAACCCGTCGATCGGACCACCGACGGCCAGCCGCACCTTCACCGCCGGCGCGTCGATGCCGGCGACCACATCGGCGCACGCCACGGAGGTCACCAGCGCGGCGGCACCACAGTTCTCGACGACGTACTCCGCCTCCGCGGCGGACAGGTGCCAGTTGATCGGGGTGACGAACAGGCCGGCACGCAGCCCGGCCCAGATCACCTCGAAGTACTCGGCCCGGTTGTCCATCAGCACGGCGAGGTGGCTGCCGATACCGAGGCCTGACGATCTGAGCGCGTGGGCGAGCTGGTTCGAACGCGCGTCGAGCTCCCGGTACGAGACCACCCGGTCACCGATGATCACCGCCGGCCGTTCCGGTGCGGACACGGCGAACCGCTTCGGATGCTCGATTCCCATGCGGACTCCCTTGGTGGTGCGTGCCGGCTCAGGCGGTCGCGTTCCGGGCGAGGTCGAGGGCGTGGACGCCGATCTGCTTCTCGAAGCGGCCCTGGTCGAAGCTCCGGACGGAGACGTCGTGCCCGGCGGCCGCGGCCCGCAGCGCGCCGACGGTGGACTTCTCCCTGGGCAGGTGGGCGAACGGGTCGAACGAGTACCAGCGGCACGCGTTCTCGAAGGTGATCTTGTTGATCTCGTCGTCGGGCACACCGGCGGTGACCGCCGCCAGTTCCTCCGCGGCCGAGGGCCAGGACGAGTCCGAATGCGGGTAGTCGCATTCCCACGAGATGTTGTCGATGCCGATGTCGTGGCGCAGCTTCACCCCGACCGGGTCGGCGATGAAACAGGTGAGGAACCGCTCGCGGAAGATCTCGCTCGGCATCTTCCCGCCGAAGTTCTGGCCGGTCCACAGGTGATGCATCTCGTAGGTCCGGTCGATACGGTCCAGGAAGTACGGGATCCACCCCGTGCCGCCCTCGGAGAGCGCGATCCGCAGGCCCGGGAACTCCTTGATCACCCGCGACCACAGGAGGTCCGCGGCGGCCTGGCAGATGTTCATCGGCTGCAGTGTGATCATCACGTCGATCGGTGCGTCCGACGCGGTCACCGACAGTTTCCCGGATGACCCGAGATGGATCGACAGCACCGTTCCGGTGTCCGACAGCGCCTTCCACACCGGGTCCCAGTAGGTGTCGTGGAAGCTCGGGTAACCGAGCGTCGCCGGGTTCTCGGTGAACGTCAGCGAGTGACAGCCTCTGGCCGCGTTCCGGCGCACCTCCGCGGCACACAGCTCGGCATCCCACAGAATCGGCAGGCCCATCGGGATGAAGCGGCCGGGATAGGCACCGCACCATTCCTCGATATGCCAGTCGTTGTAGGCCCGGGTCACCGCCAGTGCGAGGTCCTTGTCCTGCGCCGCGGCGAACAGCCGGCCGCTGAAACCCGGGAACGACGGGAAGCACATCGACCCCAGGACCCCGCCGGCGTTCATGTCCCTGACCCGCTCGTGCACGTCATAGCAGCCCGGGCGCATCTCCTCGAACGCCGTCGGCTCGACCCCGTACTCCTCCCGCGGCCGTCCCGCCACCGCGTTCAGCCCGATATTGGGGATCACCGACCCGTTGAACGTCCAGACATCACTGCCCTCATCCGTCCGGACGACCTTCGGCCCTGCTTCGACGAACCGCGCCGGCAGCCGCCCCTCGAACACATCAGGCGGCTCGACGAGGTGATCGTCAACACTCACCAGGATCATGTCGTCTGCGTTCACAGCACCCTCACCTCGTATGTCACCTGCAAGCACATTCGTGCACCATCACTGAAATATGGAAATCCGCCGCCGATGGCGGTCACTCCCCCGGCGGGACCTCGTAGAACTGGGTCGCCCAGCGGCGGTAGGCCATGTACGGCTTGGCATCCTGCCTGGCCATGATGGGACGCTCGATGTACTCCTGATACCGCCAGATCCCGAGGTCGTCGTCGAGTGTGGAGAGGAACTCCTTCTCCACCCGTTCGAGCACGTCCGGCGGCGGAACATCGGAGGTGTCGCCCGGGATCCGGGGCCACCAGATCGAGTAGAACATGTCCGAGGCGCCGTCCTCGACGGGCGTGGTCGCGAAGATCAGACGGTAGTTGTCCACGCCGGCGAACGCGCTGATCGCACCGCCGAGGCCGAACAGGTAGCTGTGGATCCGCAGGACCATCGCGTCGGGATCGTCGCTGCGGCGGTCGGGCCAGCCGGTCTCGAACAGCCACCCGTGGTCGTCGGCCTTCCAGTCACGCAGGACCGGCGTCACGGTGGAGTGGTGGACGTACTGGAAGTGCATGCTGTCGGCGGCGTTCTCACCCGGGATCTGCGGGTGCACCGGCTCGCGCTCCATCTTGCGGGACAGCGCCGGGTAGGGCGGATAGTAGGCGTCGGGATCGGTCTCGAACTGCGAGAAGATCCGGAAGATGTCGGTCATCGGCCAGCGCGGCGCCTCGCCCCGCGGCTGATGCCAGACGAACACGCAGCCGTACTGCTCATGCACCGGGTACACCCGCAGCTGGGCGGCGCGGTTGGGCTTGTCCTGGTACGGGATGTAGTGGTTCCTGCCGTCCGGCCCCCAGCCCCAGCCGTGGAACGGGCACTCGATGCAGTCGCCGTTGACCTTGCCGCCGTGGCCGAGGTGGGCGCCCATGTGCCGGCAGTGGGCCGCCAGCACATGCATCTCACCGGACTCGTCGCGGTAGGCGACCAGCTCCTCGCCGAAGTACCGCAGCGGCCGGACCTGACCCGTGCGGAACTCGGCCGACCAGCCGACCATGAACCATCCGGTGGGCTTCCAGGTGAACGGAACCTTCATGCGACGTCCCCTCGTCGAAAGCTCTAGATTTATCTTGCACCGGGCCGAGTGTGCCGGCAAGGGTGCGGACGGCGGCCGGGCGGCAGCCCCACCGGCAGCGGGTCCCTCCCGAGGAGCCTCGGGCCCCCGACACAGGCGCGGACCGGTCGACCGACCTCGACCGACCTCGACCGACCCGTAAATAATATCTATACATATTAAGTGGCTCGCGGCCATCATGCCGCCAGCTGTGCGGTGACCGGCATTCGGAGGCGTGCATGGACCTGTCGTTGGACGAGGCGTCGCGAGCGGCGCAGGAGCTGGCCACAGCCGTGCTCGCCCGCAGTCCGGGGCTTGCGGCGGCCCGGGCAGCCGAGCCGCTGGGGCACGACCCGACGCTGTGGGCGCAGCTGTGCGCGACGGGACTGCCAGGGCTCGCCATCGCAGAGAAGCACGACGGCGGCGGCGCCGGCCTGCACGCGCCGGTCATCGCGGCGATCGAGCTGGGGCGGGCACTCGCGCCAGTGCCGTTCGCCGAGCACGTCGCGGCGGCGCGGCTGCTCGCCGCCGTCGCGCCGGACCATCCCGACCTGCCCGCCGTCGTCGCCGGGGAGCTGATCGCGACGCTGGCACCGCGGGTGCACGCCGGCACCGCCGTCGCGGTTCCGGCGGGGGCGGTCGCCGGGCTGGTGCTCGCGGTGCGCGACGGTCAGCTGGTCGCGGCACGCTCCGTCCCGCCCGGCATCGCCGTGGCCAACCAGGGCGACCTGCCGGTGGCCGACCGTGATCTGCGCGAGGCGGTGGTCCTCGGCGGCCCGGCGGCGGTGGCGGCGTTCGCGCGGGCCCGGTCGGAATGGCTCATCCTGATGGCTGGTTGGCTCGCGGGCCTTGCCGACGGCGCGCTGGAGCTGGCGACCCGATGGGTGAAGGAACGAGTTCAGTTCGGTGTGCCGATCGGATCGTTCCAGGGGGTGCAGCACGGCCTCGCGGACCTGCCGGGGCTGGTGGACGGGGCCACGCTGTTGTCGCGGGAGGCGGCCTGGAGCCTGGACACCGGGCAACGGTCGGTCACCGGAGCCGACGGGGATCAGCTCGCGGCGATGGCGGCGTTGTTCGCCACCGAGGCGGCACGGCAGGCCACGGACCGGGCGGTTCAGTACCACGGCGGCCTCGGGGTCTCCCTGGAGCACGACGCGCAGCTGTTCTTCCGCCGCGCCCGCGCCTACCCCGCGCTCGCCGGCGCACCTCGTGCGCTCGCCCGCGAACTGGGCCGCGATCTTGTGGACGGCAGGTCGCTCATCGCGGACGCCCCGGCGGTCACCGGCGACATCCCGCAGGCCGGCGAGCCGACCGAGCCGACCGTGTCGGCCCTGGGCGGTACGGACTTCAACCACAACCCGTCCGTCTCCGCGTTCGCCGCCGAGATCAGCGACTTCGTCCGGTCCTGGCTGACGGACGAGGTCCGCCACGAGGCTCGCCGGACCGGCACCGTGCATGTACCCGCGCTGCACAAGGCCCTCGCCGAACGCGGCTGGCTCGCCGCGTCGGCACCGGGCGGCCGCGCCGCACGGGATCCCTATGAGCTGGCCGCCCTCTTCCGGGAGCTGGAGCTCGCGGACGCTCCCTACCACGGCATCGGCACCACCATGATCGTCGCAGGTGTGCTCGACCAGATCGGGAGCCCGGCGCTGCGCGCCGACGTCCTGCCCCGGCTGCTGGCCGGCGAGGCGACCGCCGTGCTGGGTTACTCCGAGCCCGGCGCGGGCTCCGACGTCGCGTCCGCGCGGACCCGGGCCACCCCGGTTGACGACGCGCACACCTCCTGGCGGATCAACGGGCAGAAGATGTGGACCACCCTGGCCCACACCGCCGCGCACTGCCTGCTGCTGACCCGCACGAATCCCGATGTGCCCAAGCACCGCGGACTGACGATGTTCCTCGTCCCGCTGGACACCCCGGGGATCACGATCCAGCCGATCCACACGATCGCCGACGAGCGCACCAACATCGTCTTCTATGACGACGTGATCGTCCCGGACTCCTGCCGAGTCGGCGGGGTCGACGAGGGCTGGCAGGTCATGGCGATCGGGCTGAGCCTGGAACGCGGCGTCATGGGCAGCACCGCCACCCTCGAGCCGCTGCTCGCCGCGGTGACCGCCTGGGCCCGCGTCCCCGCGCCGGCGGGCGGCTGGCAGGAAGGGGAACGACCGGGCGACGACCCCGCCGTGCTGACCGCGATCGCACGAGCCAGGGCCGACGCGGAGGTCTCCTTCCTGCTCACCCAGCGGACCGCGTGGCTCAACATCGCCGGCCAGTCACCCGCCGTCGCGGGCACGATCGCGAAGCTGTTCGCCTCGACCGCGTACCAGCGCGACAGCCGCGAACTCCAGGACGTCTCCGGCCTCGGTGGCATCCTGCGTGCACCTGCCAGCGGGAGCACCATCGCGTCGGCCGCCGGCGGCGAGATCGAACGCGCCGCCCGTCACTCCAGCGCCGTCACCATCCAGGGCGGCACCACCGAGATCGCCCGCAACCTCGTCGCCGAACAGCGCCTCGGCCTGCCGAAGACCCGCCGAGGCACCCGCGCCTCCGCCGACCAGGCAGCGACGACACCGCAACGGAATCCCGTGCCCTGAACGCCCACCGATCCGTTCACCGGCCAACCCCGGATCGGCTTCGGGGGCGGCGTGACGTCGCCGGGCGGCAGCTCGGCGACGTCACGGGAGCAGGCTGGGATCGGAGCGCAGTTCGGCGCGGACAGCGGACTCCCAGAACCCGACGAAGCCGTCGCCGTCGGAGTTCTTCAGGTGGTTCAGGAAGCCCGCCGGGAGGACCGGAGCCGGGGAGCCGCCCGCGGCACGGATGTGCCAGGCGCGCTGACAGCGCTGTTCCAGCGCCACGGCGCGCTGGAAGATGGCGCGGGCGGATCCGCCGAGCACGAAGACGCCATGGCCCGCGAGGAGGGCGAGGTCGCCGCCGTGCATGGCGTCGATCGCCCCCCGGGCGGTGGTGGGATCGTTGACGGGGCCCTGGTACTCGTTGACGAGGACGAGGTCGCCGCCACCGCCCAGCGCCGAGCTCTGGTCGTAGATCGGTGGGATCTCGCCGAGATCCGCCCAGACGGTGCCGTACAGCGGGTGGTTGTGCACAGCCCAGGTGACGTCGGTACGCGCGGAATGCAGCGCGAGGTGCAGCGGAATACCCAGCGGGACGGGCCAGTCCCCCTCGACCACCCTGCCAGCGAGGTCGATGCGGATGACCTGCTCCGGGCGCAGTTCGTCCCAGCGGACCAGCCACGGGTTGCACAGCAGGGTGCCATCCGGCTGCAGGGCCGTGATGTGGCCGGCCAGGTGGTCGTTGTAGCCCTGCCGCCACAGGGCCCGGGCCAGCAGGGCGATCTCCTCGCGGGGGGTGAGCTCCGGCATGAGTTTCTCGGCGGTCGGGATGAACGTCATGGTCGCGTCCTTCAGTCGGCCGGCAGGACTGTCGGCGGGAGGGGGTGGCGGAACAGGGCCGCGGCGTTCTCGCAGCACATCGCCCGGATCTCGGCGGGCGGAACGTGGCCCCAGACGTCGGCGAGCACGCTCTGGGTGTCCGGCCAGGTGCCGTCTCCGTGCGGATAGTCCGTCTCGACCATGATGTTCTCGACGCCGATCCGGTGGCGGGTGTCGATCGTCGACGGGTCGTCAAGGGTGCAGAACCAGAAGTTGCGGCGCAGCACCTCGGCGGGGCGCAGGTCCCAGCCGGTGCCGTAGCCGGACCGGTCGACGATGTTGTCGAGCCGGTCGAGCAGCATCGCGACCCAGCCGATCCCGCCCTCGCTCATCGCGATCTTCAACGTCGGGAGGCGGGCCGGGTGGCCCGACCACAGCCACTCCGCGCAGGCGGTGAGCGAGGCCTGGCCGAACAGCGTCGCACCCAGCTGCAGGCCGGGCGCGCCGGGCGGCGCGTCGGACAGGCCCGAGCTGCCCACGTGCAGGGTGATGACGGTGTCCGTCTCCACACAGGCGTTGATGATCGGGTCCCAGTGGTCACGATCCCACAGCGACGGCAGGCCGATCGAGTGCGGGCGCTCCGGGAAGGTGACGGCGGTGAAGCCGCGGGCGGCGTTGCGGCGGATCTCCGCGGCGGCGAGTGCCGGGTCCGCCAGGTAGGTGATGCCCATCGGCACGACCCGCTCGGGGTAGGCCTGGAACCATTCCTCGTGCAGCCAGTCGTTCCAGGCACGCACACAGGCGAGGCCGAGATCGCGGTCGCGGGCGCCGAAGAACACCCGGCCGCAGAAGCCGGTGATCTGCGAGGGGAAGTTCACCGACGCCCAGACCCCGTTGACGTCCATGTCGCGGACCCTGGCGTCGATGTCGTAGCAGCCGGGACGCATGTGCTCGAACCGGAACGGCTCCAGCTTCACCGTCTCCGGCCGCCGCCCGGCGACGGCGTTCATCCCGACCTGGGTGAAGGTCTGGTCCTCGAAGTGCCACACCTGGTGGCCCTGGTCGGTTTCGACGATGCGTGGCGCGGCGTCGGCGAACCGTGCCGGAACCCGCCCCTCGAACAGGTGCGGAGGCTCGACAACGTGATCGTCAACGGAGATGACGGTGTACCGGACAGCCCGCGGACCGGGCTCGGGTAAGAACAGCGCGGGGTCGAGGTCGGTGGGCACGCCGGTGTCGCTCACTGCGGCAGTGCCGCTCACTGCGGCAGTGCCGCTCACTGCGGCGGTGCCGCTCACTGCGGTGCTGTTCATGAAGGCCTTCCCAGGAGGACGAGGGTGAGGAAGAGCGCGCCGAACCGCCCGCGGTGCGCAACTCGCCTCCGGCGCACGCCGCCCAGAACGGCTCGGTCAGCGGCGCGCGTGGGGCGAACGACATCCCGGCCGCCTGGGGCCGCAACCATGCATCACCGCTAGGACTATTAGTTCGAGCGGATGGTGACGGAACTGCGGGAGAAGAATCGCTCACGGCAGCCCTCGCCGCCTCCTTCGACCTGCGACTCGGCAGATCACGCTGCTCTGGTCATCGTGGAGCTACCAGGGACGACACCGGCTGGTGCGGACGATTCACTTCACCACACTCCCGTTTGGAGCTCAATAGTCTTTTAGACTGCAGGTCGTCGAGGAGAACGACGCGGAGGGCGCTCAGACGCGCCTTGTCGGCCGATTCGCCCGTCAGGCCCCCGGCTCCGGCCCAGGTCGTCTCCCGTGCCTTCCCGCAGCTCGTGGCCGGCGCGCCCACGGCTGGCCGGTACGGGGAAGGACGACTCCCTCTTGCGCGGACACGGACCACAGCCTAAACATATAGACATATTCCGTCCGAAACGGAGGAGATATGAAGAGCAGGGCGGCCGTGCTGCACGAACAGCCCGGGAAATGGCAGATCGCCGAGATCGAGGTCGAGCCACCCCGGCAGGGAGAACTCCTCGTCCGGATGGTCGCGGCCGGGTTATGCCATTCCGATGATCACGTCGCGACCGGCGACATGCCGTTCACCGGCGCGCTGCCCCTCGTCGGCGGCCACGAGGGAGCGGGCATCGTCGAGCAGGTCGGCCCGCACACCGACGGGTGGCAGGTCGGCGACCATGTCGTCCTGCCTTTCCTTCCGGCATGCGGGAGGTGCCGCTGGTGCTCGTCGGGGATGCAGAACCTCTGCGACAACGGAGCCCGGACGCTTTCCGGCGCGCGCGAGGACGGCTCCAGCCGGCTGTCTCTCGACGGCCGGCCGGTGGGCCAGATGGCCAGCCTCGCGACCTTCAGCGAGTACACGACCCTGTCCGTGAACTCGGCCGTCAAGGTCTCCACCGATCTCGATCTCGTCTCGGCCTGCCTCACCAGCTGCTGCGTGTCGACCGGCTGGGGCGCGGCGGTGAACTCGGCCGAGGTCCGGCCCGGCGACGTCATCATCGTGCTGGGTGTCGGGGGCATCGGGATGAACGCGGTGCAGGGCGCCGCCCACGCCGGCGCACGGGTTCTCGTGGCGGTCGACCCCGTGGAATGGAAGCGTCAGCGCGCACTGGAGTTCGGCGCCACGCACGCGGTGGCATCCGTCGAGGAGGCGACCGAGATCGCCCGCGCGCACAGCAACGGGCAGGGCGCCGACGCGACGATCGTCTGCGTCGGCGTGACGAACGGCGCGAACATCGGGGCGGCCTTCTCCAGCATCCGGAAGGCCGGAACCTGCGTCGTCGTCGGGCTGGGCAACATCCTCCAGGACGGCAACCTGCCGCTGTCGCTGCATGAGCTCGTGCTGTTCCAGAAGCGGCTGCAGGGCTCTTTGTTCGGCGCGTGCAACCCGATGCGGGACATCCCGGCCCTGCTGGACCTGTACCGCGCCGGCAAGCTGCGCCTGGACGAGCTGATCACCACCCGCTACTCGCTGGAGCAGATCAACGACGGCTTCGCGGACATGCACGCCGGGCGAAACATCCGTGGCGTCATCACCTTCGGCTAGCACGGCCAGCACCGCGACCACGGCCCACGCGGGGCCGAAACGCCCCGTGGCGGAAGTGCCGAACCCGGGACGTCCGGCCACGGCGTGATGAGAACAAGGAGGCACGCGATGAGCGTGGCGACAGGCATCGAGCAACACGTAAAGCACCCGGACCAGTTGTACATCGGCGGCCAGTGGGTCGCCCCGTTATCCACCGCGTTGATCGACGTCGTCGACTCGGCGACCGAGGAGGTCTTCCTCCGGGTCGCCGAGGCAGGCGAGGCGGACCTGGACCGGGCCATCACCGCCGCCCGCTCGGCCTTCGACGACGGGCCGTGGCCTTCCCTCGCGCACACCGAGCGCGCAGCCTACCTGCGCCGGTTCGCCGCCGAGCTGGCGACCCGCGGGGAGGCCATCACGCAGCTCTGGCCGCGGGAGTCCGGGGCGCTCGCGATGGTGGCCCCGCACATGGCACCGATGGCCGCGGGCGTCTTCGAGTACTACGCCGGCCTGGCCGACACCTATCCGTTCGAGGAGCCGGTCACACCGACGATGGGCAGCGGGTTCGGTCTGCTCGTCCGGGAAGCGGTCGGTGTCGTGGGCGCGATCATCCCCTGGAACGTGCCACTGCAGCTCGCCGTCCAGAAGGTCGCGCCGGCGCTGCTGGCGGGCTGCACGGTCGTGCTCAAGGCGGCCCCCGAGGCGCCCGGGTCGGCGTACGTGCTGGCCGAATGCGCCGAGGCCGCCGGCCTGCCAGCGGGCGTGTTCAACGTCGTGACGGCCGACCGCGCGGTGTCCGAGCGGCTGGTGACCGACGCCCGGGTCGACAAGATCGCCTTCACCGGCTCCACCGCCGCCGGCCGGCGGATCGCGTCGCTGTGCGGGCAGCGCATCGCCCGGTTCACGCTCGAGCTCGGCGGGAAGTCCGCCGCGGTCGTGCTCGACGACGCCGACCTGACGAAGGCCGCGACGGCCCTCGCCGGCGCCGAGTGCTTCCTGACCGGCCAGGTCTGCGCCTCGCTCACCCGCATCGTCGTCCCGCGCGGCGTGCACGACGAGTTCGTGGAGACTCTCGCGCAGGTGTTCTCCCAGGTGGTCGTGGGCGATCCCTATGACCCGGCGACGCAGATGGGCCCGCTGGCGATGGCCCGGCAGCGTGATCGCGTCGAGGGCTACATCCGGGCCGGCGTCGACAGCGGCGCGAAGCTGGTCACCGGCGGCGGGCGGCCGGGCCATCTGGAGCGCGGCTACTACATCGAACCGACGGTCTTCGGCGGCGTCGACAACAGCTCGACGATCGCCCAGGAGGAGATCTTCGGCCCGGTGCTCAGCGTGATCCCGGCGGCCGACGAGGCCGACGCGATCAGGATCGCGAACGACACGATCTACGGGCTGAACGCCGCGGTGTTCACCGAGGACGTCGACCGGGCACGTGCCGTCGCCGGCAGGCTGCGGTCCGGGACGGTCGGCCACAACGCGATGCGGGCCGACACCGGCATCGCGTTCGGCGGGTTCAAGCAGTCGGGCATCGGGCGGGAAGGCGGCCTCGAGGGCCTGCTGCCCTATCTGGAGACGAAGATGATCCTGCTGGACGAGGCGCCGGCCAGGTACCGCGAGGAAGCGGCGCATTGATCTCGCCTCCCGCGCCCGGCGACTTCCTGGGCCGCTGCCTGGTCGGCAGGTGCGCCTTCTCCACCGTACGAGCTACTAGAACCAGAATCTAGAATGGTCTCGATCGGGGCCGCGCCAAGGCGGCCCCGAGCCGACCTCGACCAGTCGACAGGAGTTGCCAGCACACATTAGGCTGTGCGCGTTGGATAAAATATTCAGCAGGCTCGACGGTTGCCTGACACACGGGCAGACCGACCAGGCGCTCCCCCAAGCGGCATGAACATGAAACGATGTTCTACCTTGGAAGGCGAGCAGCTGTGTTCGAGGCCCACCTGGGGAGGTCGCGGCGTGACTACGGACGGACTGCGCGCTTTCGACGCGGACAATCACTACTACGAGGCCCTGGACGCCTTCACCCGCCACATCGAGCCCGAGTTCGCCAAGCGCTGCATGCAGTGGGCGGAGGTCGGTGGCCGCACCCGGCTGCTGGTCGGCGGGAAGGTCAACAAGTTCCTGCCCAACCCGACGTTCAGCGCGCTGGCCAAGCCCGGCGCGCTGGAGCGGTACTTCCGAGGCGAGGTCGGCGGCCCGGTCATCAACCTGTTCGGCGAGCTGGCCCCGCCCCGCCCCGAGTACCAGAACCGGGACGCCCGACTGCGGGTCATGGACGAGCTGGGCCTGGACGGCGCCTACTTCTTCCCGACCCTCGGAGTCGGCATGGAGCGGGCCCTGCAGAACGACCTGCCCGCGGCGCGGGCCGCCTTCCGGGCCTTCAACCGGTGGCTGGACGACGACTGGGGCTTCGCCTACCAGGAGAAGATCTTCGCCGCGCCCTACATCTCGCTGTCGGATCCGGCGGCGGCGGTCGCCGAGCTGCGGTGGGCGCTGGGCAGGGGAGCCCGCATCGTGGTGATGCGAGCCGGCCCGGTGCGCACCGAGATGGGCCTGAAGTCACCGGCCGACCGGATGTACGACGAGTTCTGGGCGCTCGCGAACGAGGCGCGGGTGGTGTGCGCCTACCACGGCGGCGACGACGTGTATTCGGAGCTGATCGGCTGGTGGAGCGAGAGCGACGAGACCGAGGCGTTCCGCCGCACCCCGCTGCGGGCCCTGCTCTCGCCGACGGCCGTGGCCGACACGTTCGCCGCGCTGCTCGCGCAGGGCACGATGCACCGCAACCCGCAGCTGCGGTTCGCCGCGATCGAGACCGGCTCGGACTGGGTCACCCCGCTGTTCAAGTCCCTGAAGAAGTCGTTCGTGCAGGGCGGCGAGGCGTGGGCGGAGGACCCGCGGGAGACCTTCCGGCGCCAGGTCTGGGTCTCACCGTTCCACGAGAACGACCTCGCCGAGCTCAAGAAGCTGATCGGCGTGGAGCGGATGCTGATGGGATCCGACTGGCCGCACGTCGAGGGACTGGCCGATCCGCTGTCGTTCACCAAGGACCTGGCCGCGGCCGGCTTCGACGACGCCGAGATCAGGCTTGTGATGCACGACAACGCGGCCTCGCTCATCGGCGTCTGACCGCCCCCGGCGTCTCCCAGCGGCACTGTGAAGGAGTGACGGACGTGTCCATCGGTCTCGACGAGGATCACAAGGCGCTGGCCGATTCGGTCCGCGGTTTCGTGTCCCGGCAGTCGAAATCCAGCTCAACGTCATCGCCGAGCGCATACTCGGGCTCCCGCGCGAGCTGACGCCCAGCTGACGCCTGCTTTAGGGGTGACTCGACAATGGACGGCAACTTAGGAATCGAGCTTCCTGCTCTGCACCCGTTCGTGGGTATGGACGTGACCTCGGCGCTGGAGGAACGGTCACGGCGGTACGGCGAGCGCCCGTTCCTCGTCTGGGAACCGCCGGACGGAGCGCGCCGCACCTGGACCTACGGCGAGTTCGCCCGCGACGTGCGTGCCGTCGCGGGCGGGCTGGCGAGCCGGGGCGTGCGCGCCGGCGACGCCATCGTGATCCATCTGGACAACAGTCCGGGCTTCCTGCTGGTCTGGTTCGCGTGCGCGCGGCTCGGCGCGGTCGCGGTCGACCTGAACACCCGGTACGCCGAGGATGAGCTGGCGCACGCCGTCGAACTGACCGGTGCCGTCGGGATCGTCACCGACCCGCGGCTCGGGCTCGCCGACTGCCCGGCGGTGACCGCGCTCGGGTGGACGGCTCTGCTCGACCCGGCCACCGGGACCGTGCCGGAGCTGGTCGGTGACCCGGAGCTGGCCCCGCACCGGGAGGCCGACCCGGCGGCGGCACTGTGCGTCCAGCTGACCTCCGGGACCACGGCCCGTCCGAAGGCGGCCCTTTTCACCCACGCCAACGCCCTGTGGGCGGGCCGGGTGGGGGCGCTGCTCTGGCGGCTGGCGCCGGACACCATCCAGTTGGTCTACGCCCCGCTGTTCCACACCCACGCGCTGTGCTGGCAGCTGTTGCCCACCTTCTGGGTGGGCGGCACCGTGGTGGTCCAGCCGAAGTTCTCCGCCTCCCGGTTCTGGGAGGTGTCCCTCCGCAACAGGTGCACCCACACCGGGCTGCTCCCGCTGCTGTTGAAGGTCGTCACCAGCCAGCCGGTTCCGGAGCACAGCTACCGCAGCTGGATCTTCGGTCTCGAGATGCCCCGGCTGGACGCCCTGCTCGGCGTCAGGATCTTCAGCGCCTGGGGCCAGACCGAGGTCGTCAGCACACCTGTCGTCGGTGAGCTCGACAACCCGGTCGACGAGGGCGCGATCGGCCGGCCGGCACCGGGCTATCAGGTCCGGGTCCGCCGGGACGACGGCGCCGACGCCGGCCCTGGAGAGACCGGTGATCTGCTCGTCGGAGGCATCCGCGGCCTGTCGGTGTTCGCCGGGTATCTCGCCGACCCGGCCGCCACCGCCGCCGCCTTCGAGGACGGATGGCTGCTGACCGGGGACCGGGTGACGGTGCTGCCCAGCGGCACCCTGAGGTTCGCCAGCCGCGCCAAGGACATGCTCAAGGTCAGCGGCGAGAACGTGGCCGCCGCGGAGATCGAACGCGTCATCACGACCGTGGCGGGAGTGGGCCAGGCCGCCGTCGTCGCTCGGCCGGACCCGGTTCGAGGTGAGGTGGCCGTCGCGTTCGTCATCGCCGCGGCCGCGGATCCCGACCCCGACGAGACGGCCCTCCAGGAAGCCGTCGTCACCGCGTGCCAGCAGCAGCTCGCTGACTTCAAGGTCCCCCGCGCCGTGTATGTCGTGCCCGAGCTGCCGACGGCGACCCTCGAGAAGGTGGCGAAGGGGACGCTGCGGCAGTGGGCCGCCGACCGGCACCGCGCGGAAAGCTCTCCGCCCCACCCGGAGATGTCCCGATAAAGGCGGAGATGGCCCGGTCTCGCGACTATCGGTCCAGGCTGGCCGGCCTGCCGTCGTCGTCGAACGCCGCGTTGACGGCGGCGGTGGCTCGGGTCACGTGGTTCGCGATCTCGTCGGCTCGCCTGGCGGACAGCGCCCGCAGCGGGTGGACGCCGATGCTCGCGGTGGCCTGGCGGGTGTGCGGGTCGAACACGGGCGCGGCGATCGCCGTGACAGGCCGCCGGTCCTGGTCCGTCGCGCCGGTGGAGGGCAGGCCGAGTCTGGCGATCTCGGCCAGGACGCCGTCCATCGCTCGCCGCACCGGCTGGGCCTGCGGGTCGGCCCGCAGGCTGGCCATGGCCCTGGCGGCCTGCGCCATGGCGGGGTCGAGGCGCTCGAGGGTGTGGCCGCGTTCGCGGGTGGCGGTGAGCAGGCCGTCGAGGCGCTCGGCCAGCACGGGGTCGGTGATCGCGCCGCGGTCCATCCAGGCCCGGCGCCCGTCGCTGTTCTCCCAGGCGGCGAAGACGACGCCGAGCGGCGCCGCGAACGGGAAGCGGTCTCCGGCCGCGGCGTCGGCGACCTGGCACGCACCCAGGTCGATCGTCGTGATGACGAGCTCGTCGCCGACGCGCTCGGTCATCACGGCGGGGTAGCCGAGGTCCTTCGCGAGTCGGTGGACCGCGGCCCGGGCCGGCTGATGACGCGAGCGCTCGGCGGCGGCTCGGGCCGCGACCGCCGCGAGCGCCGGGCCCAGGGTGAACGTCCGGTGGTCCGGGTCCCTGACGGCCCAGCCGCGTTCGCAGAGGGTCGCCATGATCGCGTGGGCGGTCGCCTGGGTCAGGCCGAGGTCGCGCACGAGGTCGCCCAGCCGCGGAGCGGGCCCGCTCTGCCCGCGCTGGGCGAGGAGTTCGAGGACGTCGAGCACCCGCGTCGTCGGCGGCGATGCGGCGTTCGGCACGGCTTGACCTTTCTCTCGCGGCCACTCTACGGTATCGAAATAACGATGAGATCTCATCGAATATTCGAAATATTCTTCGATCTCCGTCTCGGAGGTCGAGCGCCCCGGCCGAGCGCAGCAGAACACCCCGGCCAGGCGCGGCAGAAGAGAACGCCGACATGAGAGCGAGGCCTCGTGCAGCCTGACCTGATCAGCACCCAGCGTCGGGGACGCCGGATCGCCCTGACCTCCGACGAGGTCGACGCACTGCTCACCGAGCACCGCGTGTGCCGGGTCGCGACGCTGACGTCCAGCGGCGCGCCGCACGTCAGCCCGCTCTGGTACGTCTGGGACGGTACCTCGCTGTGGCTGTACTCGATCGTCCGCAGCCAGCGGTGGGCCGACCTGCTGCGCGACGGGCGGGCAGCCGTCGTCGTCGACGCCGGTGACGACTTCGGCGAGCTGCACGGCGTGGAGCTGCGCGGCCGGTTCGAGCAGGTCGGCAGCGCCCCCCGCACCGGCGCGGAGGACCACCCCGAGCTGGCTACGCCGGAACGGCTGTTCGCCGCGAAGTACATCGCCAACCCGGATGGCTCGATGTACCACGACGGCCGGCACGCCTGGCTGCGTCTGACCCCCGAGAAGGTCGCCTCCTGGGACCACCGCAAGATCTAGCGCCCACCAACGCACATTCCCAAGGCGGAGGCCAGGTTCACATGAGCCATCTGAACGGCAAGGTCGTGCTGGTCACCGGCGGCGCGAGCGGCTTCGGCCGGGAGATCACCACCCGGCTCGCGCGAGGCGGCGCGATCCCGGTCGCGCTCGACGTCAACGCCGAAGGCGCCGAGAAGCTGGCGGCCTCCCTCACCGCCGAGGGCCACCAGGCCCGCGGGCTCGGCCTGGACGTCCGCGACCGCCGGGCGTTCGCCGGGGTCGTCGACCGCGCGGTGGCGGACCTCGGGCGGGTCGACGTGCTCGTCAACAACGCCGGCATCATGCCCCTGGCCCACTTCGCCGACCACGAACGGGCCGCCGACGCCTGGGACCGGTGCATCGACATCAACCTCAAGGGCGTGCTGCACGGCATCTACGCCGTCCACGACCACATGATCCGCCAGGGCGGCGGTCACATCGTCAACATCTCCTCGGTGTACGGCAACGCCGGCATCGCCGGGGCCGCGGTCTACGGCGCGACCAAGGCCGCCGTCGCCACCGTGTCGAACGCGCTGCGGGTCGAAAGCCAGGGCCGCATCAAGGTGACGGTCGTCCGCCCCAGCGGCGTCGTCGACACGAACCTGTCGAGCGAGATCATCGACTTCACCGCGCCCGCCGCGCTCACGGCGCACCGCGCCGGCGTTTTCCAGGAGCACGCCCAGGCCTTCTTCGGCGGCGGCACGCCCGCCGCCGGGCTGACCGACCCCGAGGACGTCCGCTACTGGTCGCTGTCCGCCGCCCAGGTCGCGGACGAGATCGTCCGCCTCATCGACCAGCCGCTCGGCGTCGCCGTCACCGACATCACCCTGCGAGCCACCGGAGAGGACTATGTCTTCTGACGCCGCGTCCGCTGACGCCGCGATGTCCACCGCCTCCGTGCTCTCCGCCGGCAACAGCACGGTGGCGCTCGAGCACACCCTCGCCGAGACCCTCGACGTGTTCGGCGCTCTCACCGCCGACGAGCTCGCGGCCCCGTCCGCCTGCGACGGCTGGACGGTCCACACCACCCTCGCGCACCTCACCATCAGCGTGGCCGGGTTCGCCGGGCTGATTCCGATCACGCCCTACGACCAGGGCCTGGAGTTCGAAGCGGCGGTCGACGCCCACACCCACGAGGTCGCCGAACGGCCGACCGCGGAACTCCTCGACATCATCAGGTCATCGGTGCCAGCCGTCCTGGCCATCTTCGGCGGGCTGACCGACGAACTCGCCACCACGCCCGTGAACATGGGCACCGCCGGCACCTACCCGCTCGCGAGCCTCGCCGACGCCATCGTCTTCGACCACACCTGCCACACCCGCTGGGACGTCCTCACACCCCGCGGGCCCGTCCGGCGCGCCCTGCCCGGTCTCGACGGTGAACGCCTGGCCGCCGCGAACCGCTGGCTCATCGGCGGCATCCGGCAGATGACCACCGAACGGTTCCGTGAGCTGCTCACCGACCCGCTGGCCCTCGTCCTCACCGGACCGGGCGGCACGGCTCTGCGGCTCCTCCCCCACGCCGAGGCAACCGAGATCCACCACGA
Source organism: Parafrankia irregularis (assembly GCF_001536285.1). NCBI lineage: Bacteria > Bacillati > Actinomycetota > Actinomycetes > Frankiales > Frankiaceae > Parafrankia > Parafrankia irregularis. The sequence goes on from NZ_FAOZ01000008.1 coordinate 283,468, forward strand.
CGCCACGGCCGCGCAGGACGGGACGCGCGCCACCGTGCGCACGAGTGCCACCGATTTCATCCTCTGGGGAACCGGCCGGGAAACACGACACGACCGAGTCGAGATCACCGGCGACACGGCCTACGCCAACACGGTCCTCGACGCCTTCCGCGTCTACTGAACCGCCACCCGGGCAGGCCGAGCTGACGTCAGGCCGTTTCGGCCTGACGTCATGGCACGGCCTTCAGACGGTCGACAGCTGCTTCTGGGCGTTGAGCAGGGCGCTGTTGGAGTTCTCCGGAAGTGCGTCGAGCGGCTCGGCGATCTCCTCGACGCTCGGGCCGTACTGTTCGGCCAGCAGCGCGAGTGCGTCGAGGTCGAAGCCGTAGAGGCGGGCGGCGTTCCCCGCCAGCAGGTCGCGCAGCTCCGGCTCGGGCAGGTCGTGCATCACCTGACGCAGCGCCTGGCGGGTGTACGGTCCGGTTCCCTCGTCATGCGGGTAGTCGCTGCCCCACATCCACCGGTCCCGGCCGATCACCTCGCGGGCGGCGACGTCGTCCGGCCGCGGGAAGCTGGCGCCCACCCAGCAGTTCTGGTGGAAGTACTCGGTCGCCGAGCGGGGCAGCGCATTGTCGCTGGTGTACTTCAGCTCGCCGATCTCACCACCGCGGATCTTGGCGATGATGTCGTCGAGCTGTCGCAGCAGCGGTGGAACGAACGAGGCCGAGGCCTCGGTGATGACGAACTTCAGCCGCGGAAAACGCTCGAACACACCGGCGAGCAGCATGTGGACGAACGGGCGCAGGCCGTAGAAGCTGACTTCGCTCATCATGATCGCCGGTACCGAGGCGAAGCGGCCGTAGTTCGGTGAGCCGGTGCCGCCGTGCAGGTTGACCGGGATCTCAAGATCCTGCAGCGCCGCCCAGAGCCGGTCGTAGTCCGGGTGGTAGAGCGGCTTCACCCACTTCACGTCGGGCGCGACGTTCGGCAGCAGCACGCCGCCACGCAGGCCGTGCTCCTTGATCCAGGTCGCGTCCGCGATGGCGTCGTCGATGTCGTTGAGGAAGATCTGCCCGACGCCGGCGCGCTGCGCCGCCTTGCGGGCGCAGAAGTCGGCGAGCCACCGGTTGTGGGCCAGGATGCCGGCGCGGCGGTGCGGGTACTCCTCCGCGGTGGGCGGGCCGGCGAACAGCACGAAGCCCGGGTAGAACGGCGGTACAGTATTCGGGAAGATCACTTCGCCCACGACACCGTCGGCGAGCTGGTCGCTGTCGCGCCGATCGTCGTCCCAGTTGCGGACGCGCAGGTCGGTGTCGCGCAGGTCCTTCCAGGGGTTCTTGTACTTCCCCCGCCAGGCGTCGAAGTCGTCATGGAAGGACGGGTCGAGGTACTCGCGGTAGGTCGCGTGGTTCGCGCCGGCGTGGGTGTCGGCGGAGATGATCGTGTAACGGGCGCCCATCAGAACTCCCTCAGATGGAACGGACTGGGCTCAACAGATACTAGAACACGAATCTATTCCTAGTCCTGCGTCGCCGTCCCGTCAGCCGTCGCGGCAGCACCGCGACGCGTCGGCCGCGGCAGGTACGGGCGGGCTCGGACGTCCCGGCCCGCCGTTTCGTGGTTCGAGCTGAAGCCGGCCCGACAGCGCGGCGACCAGACTGGAGTTCCGACGCGGGACACGGACCCCCGCGGAGGGAGCCCGCCGGGTCTCCTACCCGGCCCCGCCGCGTACGACCGACTCGACCAGCGTTCTCATCCACTCCCGCACCCGACGGTCGACGTCGGCGGTCGCCTCGACACCGGCGCCGGTGAGGCCGATCGAACCGAACAGCCGCCAGCCGAGCGCGACGACCTGCAGGAAGGCGGCAAGCAGCCGGGCCTCGTCCTCCGGCAGGTCCAGGCCGTCCTGCCGCGCGGCCCGGACCATCATCGACGCGACCTGCTGAAGTCCAGGCGAAGGCCCGAACACGTCGACCGGATCACCTTCGAGCGCCGCCCAGCCCATGATGCGCCCGACACTGTCGTCCGCGGTCAGGAAGATGTCGATCGCGTCGGCGAGGTCGTCGATGTGCTCGAACCGGGTCGCCGACCTCGCCGAGACCCGCTGGTACACCGCCCGCAGCAGTTCCTCCCGGGTGCCGAGGTACTGGTAGACGAGACCGAAGTTCACGTCGGCGTCCTCGGCGATCTCACGCAGCCGCACCTTGGACGGCCCCTGCTGCGCGATCAGCCGCTGCGCCGAATCCAGCAACGCCTCGCGCACCTCCGCACGACCGCGCGGTCGCCGGGCGCGGCCCGCACCGTCGGCCGCCGAGTCCGAGTCGTCCGGGCGCGGCTCGGGCCGCGATTCCGTTCCGCTGCTACCTGGGGCCACAGGGTCGCATCCTAGGCGCTCCCGGACGGCAAGGCCGGAGTCCTCGATGACCGACAGGATGGCCCTTGCATTGGTTTAGTCGCCCGACTACAGTCACCTGACTAGGTTACCAATTAGAACTTTGATTCAGCGCTGCCGGCACGAGAGTTCATGTCGTGCCGGCGATGCTGGCCAGAGGCTCGCCGCGGGGCTCCCCCACGGCGAGCCCGCATCGACGCCCGCGTCGGCCTGCGCACACAACCACGCGGCCGGCAAATCGCAGCTCAGAAACGACATCCCTACGGACGCACGGACCGGAGTCGCTTCGTGGCAGACCACCTCACGTTCGACCAGCTCTACATCGACGGCCGCGCCGTAGCCGGAGAGTCGGATGCCCTCGCGGTCGAAGACCCAGCACTAGAACAGAATTTCACTCATGTGCCCACGGCCTCACTGGCCCAGGTGGACCAGGCGGTCGATGCGGCGCGACGGGCGTTCGATGACGGCCCGTGGAGTCGCCTCCCGGTGGCCGAACGGGTCACCGTGCTGCGGCGCTTCGCCGATCGGCTGCGCGAGAGCCGCGACGAACTGATCGAGACGGCGATCCGCGAGACCGGCGCGACCAGGCTCGTCGCGCAGTGGGCGCAGGTCGACATGGCCCTCGACCAGGCCCGTCAGCTGGCGGACCTGTTCGCGACGCTGCCCGAGTGGGAGCACAACGAGCTGCCGCTGGCGGACTCGTTCGATCCGGCCGGCCGCGACGTGCTGCTCAGCATCCGCCGTTACGAGCCGTGCGGTGTGGTCGCGGCGATCAGTCCCTACAACTTTCCGCTCCAGACGAACGTGTGGAAGGTGGTCTCGGCGCTGGCAGCGGGGTGCAGCGTCGTCCTGCGCCCGAGCCCGCTGACGCCGCTGACCGCGCTGGCGCTGGGCGCGGCCGGGCTCGACGCCGGTCTGCCGCCCGGGGTGCTCAACGTCGTCGTCGAGCGTGACTCCCAGGGCGCGGAACTGCTCACCAGCGATCCGCGGATCGACTGTGTGTCGTTCACCGGGTCCACGGCGGTGGGCCGGCGGATCGCCGCCCAGGCGGCCCCGACGGTCAAGCGGCTGCTGCTGGAACTCGGCGGCAAGTCGGTGCAGCTCTACCTGCCCGACGCGCTCGGCGGGGTGGAGGCCGGGGTGTCGACCGTCTTCGGCTCGCAGAGCGGACAGGGCTGCGCGCTGCAGACCAGGGTGCTGGTGCCGCTGGAGAACCTGGACGAGGTTGTCGGGCGGCTGGCCGCCGTCGCCGGCGCGCTGCGGGTGGGTGACCCTCACGACCCGGCGACCGTCGTCGGCCCGGTCATCTCAGCGGCGCAGCGGGACCGCGTCGAGCAGCTGGTCGCCGCCGGCGTGGCGGCGGGTGGGCGGCTGGTGGCCGGCGGCGGTCGCCCGGCCCACCTGCCGGTCGGCTACTACATCGAGCCGACCGTCGTCGTGGTCGACGACAACCGCAATCCGCTTGCCCAGCAGGAGGTCTTCGGCCCGGTGGTGACCGTGCAGGGCTACCGCGACGTCGACCATGCCGTCGCCATCGCGAACGACAGCGAGTACGGCCTGTCCGGCGGCGTCTACACCGCCGACCTGCGGCTCGGGCTCTCCATCGCCGAGCGCATCCGCTCCGGGACAGTGCAGGTGAACCGGGGCGCCGCCAACGCCTACACCCCGATGGGCGGGTACAAGCAGAGCGGGATCGGCCGCGAACGCGGCGTGGCGGGATTCCGGGAGTACCAGGAGCTCAAGCATGTCGTCGTCGCCGGCGCCCGCTGACCCGATGGCCACCGACGGGAACCGGCGTGCCGACGCGCGCGGATCCAGCCTGCACGTGGACCGCGACCTCTGCATGGGCTCAGGGTCCTGCCTGTTCCAGGCACCCGCGACCTTCGACCTTGACGACGAGATGAAGGTCGTCGTCCTCGATGGATCCGACTCCGCGGACGCGGTCCGTGCCGCCGTCGATTCCTGCCCGTCCGGCGCGCTCAGATTCGTCGCCCGATCCGAACCAGGGGAGAACTCGTGACATCACCATCGTTAGCCGGACAGACAGCAGTGATCACCGGTGCCGGCTCCGGTGTGGGTCGTGCGTCCGCCCTGCGGTTCGCCGCCGCGGGTGCGCGGGTGGTCTGCGCCGACGTCCGAGAGGACTGGGCGAAGGAGACCGCGCGCCTGGTCGGCGCGGCGGGCGGGACCGGGGTGGTCACCCGCTGCGATGTCGCCGTGGAAGCCGATGTCGCCGATACGGTCGCGGCGGCCGTCGAGAACTTCGGCCGGCTCGACATCATGTTCAACAACGTCGGAATCACCGGCTTCAAGCCGGGCGCGTCGTTCGAGGACTTCACCGCGGACGACTTCGCCCGGCTGACGGACGTCAACTTCCGGGGCGTCTTCAACGGCTGCAAGTTCGCGGTGAAGCAGTTCAAACAGCAGGGCCGCGACGGTGATCGCGGCGGCGTCATCGTCAACACCGGTTCGGTCGCGGGCATCGTCGGATTCGGCAGCGTCGTCTACGGCGCGACCAAGGGCGCGGTCAACCAGATCACCCGCGGTATCGCCATCGAGTGCGCGCCGTTCGGCATCCGATGCAACGCCATCTGCCCGGGTGCCATGCCGCTGACGAACTTCACGCCCGTCTCCCCCGGAGCCGAGTTCTCCCCGCCGGCGCAGCAGTACCTCGACGAGGTCGCCGCCCTCCAGCCGCTGGGCCGCTACCTCACCGCCGAGGACTGCGCCGAGGCGGCGCTCTTCCTGGCATCGGACGCGTCGAAGAACATCACCGGCATCCTGCTGCCGGTCGACGGCGGATACACCGCCCGTTGAGGACGCGACCGGGGCCGCGGTCCAGTGGCCCCAGGGAGAGGAGGCGAGATCCGTGACGGAGAACCCCGCACCGACGACCGGCGACGGCGGTTACACGGCACCCGATCTGGCATTGTTCGGCGCGGAACACGTCCGCCGTTATGTCGAGACCGGCGGCGCCGTCGGCCACAGCTGGAACGGCGTGACCTGCCTGGTGCTCTGGACGACCGGGCGACGCACCGGGCAGCGCCGGGCGACGCCGCTCATCTACACCTCCGACGGCGACCGCTTCGTCGTCATCGCCTCCCAGGGCGGTGCCCCGGCTCATCCCGGCTGGTACCACAACCTCCTCGCCGAGCCCAAGGTCGAGGTGCAGGTGCTGGCGGACCGGTTCACGGCGACCGCCCGCACCGCCGAGGGCACCGAACACGAGCGTCTGTGGAGCCTGATGGCCCAGCGCTGGCCGAACTACGACGAGTACACGAAGCGGACGACACGCAGGATTCCCGTCGTCGTTCTCGAGCGAGGCTGACATGGTCGCGAGTGACGTTCCCACCCTGGACCCACAGCGCATCCGCGAGCTGTTCGACCTGCGCAGCGACGTCTACGCCGCCCGCGGCGGGGCCTTCGAGACGGACCCGTACCCGGCGTTCCACCAGCTGCGCGAGACCGGGCCGGTACATCCCGGCATCGTCGGCCCGCTGGTCGGGTTCCACGGCGAGGCGTTCTTCCAGGGCCTGCCGTACCCGGAGCTGCCGCACTTCTCGGTCTTCGACCACGCCACCTGCCAGTCGGTGTTGCGGGACAACGACACCTTCGTGTCGGCGCCGAGCGCGCCCGGCCCCGAACGCGCGATGGCCGACACGTTGCTGCTCTACATGGACGGGGTGAAGCACCGCCGCTACCGCGCCCTTGTGCAGCCGTCGTTCGTGCCGAAGCGGGGCGGTTGGTGGAGCGAACGGTGGATCGAGTCCACGGTTCGGGCGCTGCTCGACGCGATCGAGCCGCTCGGCCGTTCCGATCTCAACGTGGATTTCTGCGCGGCGATTCCGCTGCTCACGATCTGCGGCAGCTTCGGCATCGGCGTGTCCGACGCGCTGCGGATCCGCGAGGCGGCCACCGCCGACGGACGCGACGCCCACACCCTGGTCGACATCCTGGCCCCGATCATCGCCGAACGCCGCCGGGAGCCGGCGGACGACCTGATCAGCGTGCTGGTCCAGGCGGAGGTCACCGAGGAGGACGGTGAGCGCCATCGGCTCTCCGACGTGGACATCCTGGGTTTCTCCCACCTGCTGCTCGCCGCCGGCTCGGGCACGACGTGGAAGCAGATGGGCATCACCCTGCTCGCTCTGCTGACCCACCCGCAGTGGCTCGCCGCCGCCCGGGCGGACCGGGCGGTGCTGCGCGCCGCGATCGAGGAGTCGCTGCGCTGGACGCCGACCGACCCGATGTTCTCCCGCTACGCCACGAAGGACACCACCCTCGGCGGTGTCGACGTCCCGGCCGGATCGGTCATCCACCTGTGCTTCGGTGCGGCGAACCGCGATCCGGCCCGCTGGGAGCGGCCGGACGAGTTCGACCCGTCCCGCCCGCCGGGCGCACACCTCGGTTTCGGCGGTGGCCCGCACATCTGCCTCGGGATGCACGTCGCCCGCGCGGAGATCCTCACCGCGATCTCCGCGCTGCTCGACCGCCTCCCGAACCTGCGCCTCGACCCGGACGCCGAGACGCCGCGGATCATCGGCATGTACGAGCGCGGGCCGACCGCGGTGCCGGTGGTGTGGGGATGACGTGGGTCGAGGAGTTCAGCCGGGTCGCGCCCCCGCTGACGGAGCGGACGGCGCCGTTCTGGACCTCGGGCGCGGACGGCGTGCTGCGGATCGCGCACTGCCGTGACTGCGGGCGCTACCTGCACCCGCCGCGGCCGGTCTGCCCGGCCTGCCGGGGCCGCGACGTCGGGTTCGACCCGGTGTCCGGCCGCGGCACCGTGTGGTCGTGGACGCTGAACCGCTACCAGTGGGTTCCCTCCATGCCACCGCCATACCTGGTCGCGGACGTCGAGCTGGTCGAGCAGCCCGGGCTGCGCCTGCTGACCAACGTGGTCGACTGCCCGCCGGAGCGGATCCACGTCGGCCTGCCGGTGCGGGTGTGTTTCAGCCAGGCCGGTGACGCCTACATCCCGCTGTTCCGCCCCGATGGTCCGGCGAGCGAGGAGCGGGGAGCAGACGATGAGCGGGAGTGACGGCCGCCGGCCCGAGGACGCGGCGCTGATCACCGGGGTCGGCCGGTCGGCGATCGGCCGTCGGCTGCGGGTGGACCCGTGGGTGCTCACCGCGGACTCCGCACTGGCCGCGATCGCCGACGCCGGGCTGACACCGGACGACATCGACGGGGTCTCGACCTACCCGGGCGCGTTCTGGTCGACGCCCGGCATCACCGGCGCCGGTGTCGACGACGTCCGGGCGATGCTCGGGCTGAACCTGCGCTGGCACACCGGTGGCGGCGAGCTTGCCGGCCAGCTCGGCTCGATCGTCAACGCCGTGCTGGCGGTCGCCGCCGGGCTCGCGACCCACGTGCTGTGCTTCCGGACGGTGTGGGAGTCGACCGCGCAGGAAGGCTTCGGCGGCCGGTCGGCGACGCTGCTCGGCGGCGGCGGAACCCCGGGCCAGCCGGTGCGCTTCGGCCGGGAGCTCACCCAGTGGTCGACCCCGTTCGGGATCGGTTATCCCTGCTACGCGGCGATGGAGATGCAGCGGCGCATCGAGCTGGCCGGCGCCAGCCGGGAGAAGTTCGCCACGCTCGCGCTCGTCACCCGCGCCTACGCGGCCCGCAACGAGGCCGCGGTGTACCGCGATCCGCTCACCCTCGACGAATACCTAGGCGCCCGGATGATCTCCGATCCGATCTGTGTCTACGACTGCGACGTCCCGGTCGACGGTTCGGTGGCGTTCGTGGTCTCGAACGCGGCGGCGGCCGGGGACCCCGGGCGGGCGCTGCGGCTGGAGGCGATGGGCTCCGCCTCCGGGTTCGACGAGTCCGCCGCCATGATGTGGGAGCGGACCGACCTCAAACCGGCCGACGTCGACCTCGCGCAGGTCTACGACGGCTTCTCGGTCTACGCGCTGCGCTGGCTGGAGGCCCTCGGGTTCTGCGGCCGCCACGAGGCGCTCGACTTCATCGAGGGCGGAGACCGGATCGGCCCGACCGGCGATCTGCCACTGAACACCGGCGGTGGCCAGCTTTCCGGCGGGCGGCTGCACGGCTACGGCGGCCTGCTGGAGGCCTGCCTGCAGCTGCGCGGCGAGGCCGGCGCCCACCAGCTACCCACCGCCCGTCAGCTTGCCGTCGTCACCAGTGGCGCGGAGTCGTTCACCTCGTCCCTGCTGGTCGGGGCACCGCGCTGAGCGTGTGTCCCCATCAGCGGCACGGTCGCGAACATCGCGAACAGGAGTAGTGCACATGTTGCCAACGACCACCCGAATCATGTCGGCGGACGACCATCTGATCGAACCGGCCCACCTGTGGGTCGACCGCGTCCCGGCGAAGTACCGCGACGGCTGCCCGAAGATCGTGGAGGTCGACGGCCGGCAGGCCTGGCTCTACGAGGGTGAGCACACCTACATCCCGATGGGCTCCTGTCGTGCGCTGCCCGGCTTCTCCGAGGCCGGCTACCCACCGGCGCCCGGCACCGCCCGCTTCGACGAGATACGTCCCGGCTGCTACGACCCGGTCGAGCGGCTGAAGGACATGGACATCGACGGGACGTGGGGCCAGCTCTGCTTCCCGAACTACGCGCGGTTCGCCGGGCACCGCTTCTTCCTGAACGTCACCGACCTGGAGCTGGGGCTCGCCTGCCTGCGCACCTACAACGACTACCTGCTCGACGAGTGGTGCGCGACCGACCCCGAGCGCCTCTTCGGCGCCGTCATTCTCCCGCTGTTCGACGTCGAGAAGGCCGTCGAGGAGCTGAAGCGGGTGCTCGCCAAGGGCGCGCGGGCGATCGCCTTCTCGGAGAACCCGACCGTGCTCGGCCTTCCCTCGGTCCACACCGACCACTGGGATCCGCTGTGGGCGGTGGCGAACGAGGCCGGCATTCCCATCTGCATGCACATCGGGAGCTCGTCCCGGCTTGTCACGACCTCCGCGGACGCCCCGCCGACGGTGCTCGTCGCGCTCAACGGCGTGAACTCGATGATGGCCGGCGTCGACTGGCTGTTCGCCGGCATTCTGGAGCGCTTCCCCCGACTTAAGGTCATCCTCTCCGAGGGCGGCGCCGGGTGGATTCCCTACATTCTCGAGCGGGCGGAGAAGGCGTTTCACGACGGCCGCCTGAGCCAGGACACCTCCATCGGCCAGGCCGGCGTCAAGGCCACCCGGTCGCCCCGTGAGGTGTTCGCCGAGCACATGTACGTCTGCCTCGTCGACGAGCGGTTCGCGCTGCGCAGCCTCGCCGACGTCCCGGTCGACAACCTGCTGTTCGAAGGCGACTTCCCGCACGGGGACGGGCTGTGGCCGAACAACCGCGCCTACCTGGAGAAGGCCCTCGCGGACGTGCCCGACGCGGACGCCGTGAAGATCGCCGAAACGAACCTGCGCGGTCTGCTGCGCGTCTGAGTTCGTTCTGCGTTCCTCCTTCTTCGTTCCTCGTCCGCCGCTCCTGATCCCGCGACGAGGAACCGACGAGAAACCGGAGAGTCATGCCCTACGACCTGCTTGCCGGAGTGCGCGTCATCGAGGCGTCGATGTACGCGTTCGCGCCGTCCGCCGGCGCCGTACTCGCCGACTGGGGCGCCGACGTCATCAAGATTGTTCCCCCCGACGTGCGCGACCCGATGAGCGGCAACATCATCGCCGGTCTGCCGGAGCGCGAGGTGGGCGTCGCGTTCATGTGGGAGATCACGAACCGCGGGAAGCGCTGCATCGGCGTGGACCAGCGCACGAAACAGGGCCGGAGGATCGTGGCGGAGCTGGCGCGCGGCGCCGACGTCTTCATCACCAACCTGCTCCCGGACGCGCGCCGCCGGTTCCGGGTGGACGCCGAGGACCTCACCGCGATCAACCCGAACCTCGTCTACGCCCGGGCGAGCGCGCACGGGCCGGCAGGGCCGGAACGTGACGCCGGCGGCTTCGACCACACCGACTTCTGGGCGCGCACCGGGATGGCCCACGCGGCCAGCCAGGTGAGTGACGAGTTCGTCCCGCAGCCCGGCCCGGCGCTCGGCGACCTCGCCTCGGGCGCGTTTCTGGCTGGCGGCATCGCGGCCGCGCTCTTCCGGCGAGAGCGCACCGGCCGCGGTGGGGTCGTCGACGTCTCGCTGCTCTCCTCCGGCATGTGGATGTTCGGGCCCGGCGTGGTCGCGAGCCAGCTCTACGACGTCGACGCGATCCCCCGCAACCGCCACCACGAGCTGCCGAACCCGTTCGTCGCCGCCTACACCACCCGGGACAGAAGGCTCGTCTACCTCTCCGGCATCCAGACGGAGAAGCACTTCGACCGCTTCTGCGAGACCGTCGACCGCACCGACCTGCTCACGGACCCGCGGTTCGCGACCGCCGCCGCCCGCGCGGAGAACGCGCCGGCCTGCATCGCCGTCCTCGACGAGATCTTCGCCTCCCGCGACCTCGTCGAATGGATCACGCTGCTGGAGAAGATCGCCACCCCCTGGTCGCTGGTGCAGACCGCCCGGGAGGCGGCCGACGACCCGCAGGTACGCGCGAACAACTTCGTCACCACCGTCCAGAAGGACGCCGTCTCCTACCCGCTGGTGGCCAGCCCCGCGCAGTTCGACGGCGTCGCTCCGGCGCTCGCACCGGCCCCCGGCCACGGCGAGCACACCGAACAGGTCCTGCTGGAGCACGGCTACAGCTGGGACGACATCGTCCAACTCAAGATCGACGGAGCTGTGCTGTGAGGACCGGACGGAGGCTGCCCCGATGACCAGCGCCGCGTTACCGATACCGGCTTCCACCACACCGGTTTCCGCCGCCCCCGGTCTGGCCGCCGCCACCCTCTGGCAGCTCGTGCGGCGACGTGCCGACGCGACGCCGGACGTTCCCCTCCTGCTCGACGACCTCGGCCGCAGCCTCACCGCCGCCGGGCTGCGCGACGCGGCGGCGGCCACCGCCGGCGGGCTGCTGGACCTGGGGGTCGGCCACGACTCGGTGGTGAGCTGGCAGCTGCCGACCTCCCTGGAGGCGGTGGTGCTGGCCGTGGCCTGCGCACGGCTCGGGGTCAGCCAGAACCCGATTGTGCCCACGCTGCGCGAGCGCGAGGTCTCGTTCATCGTCGAGCAGGTCGGCACCACCCTGCTGGCCGTCCCACCGACCTGGCGCGGGTTCGACCACCAGGCGATGGCCACCGCGATCGGTGCCACCCGTGGCTCCCGCATCCTCGTGGTCGACCACCGCGCCGCCGCCGCTGCCGGCGAGCTCGGCCTCCCGACGGCCCGCAGCCCACTCCCGCCTCCCCCACCGCTCACGGTCGGTGTGGAGCAGGAGATCCGCTGGATCTACTACACATCCGGGACGACGGCAGCACCGAAAGGCGTGCTGCACACCGACGCCTCGGTGATGGCCGCCGCGGCCGGCTCGGTCACCGCGATGCGCCTCGGCCCGGACGACGTCTACCCGATCGCCTTCCCGATCGGGCACATCGGCGGCACCGTCATGCTCGCCGCCGCCCTGGCGTCCGGTACGCGGCTGCTGCTGGTGGACACCTTCGACCCGGCGACCAGCCCGCTGACGATGGCGGCGCACGGCGCGACCATCCTGGGCTCGGCGACACCGTTCCTACGGGCGTACCTCGCGGCCCAGGCCGACCAGCACCACAGCGACCAGCACCGCGGCGACCAGCACCGCGGCGACGCGGACGGCGCTGCCGCGGCCCTGTTCCCGCGGCTGCGGGTGGCGGTCAGCGGTGGCGCGGCCAAACCCGCCGGCCTGCACCGGGAGATCGCCGACGGGCTCGGTGGACGTGGCCTGGTGTCGAGCTGGGGCATGACCGAGTTCCCGCTCGCCACCCACGGCGCCCTGGACGACACCGACGACGACCTGGCCCGCACCGAGGGCCGCGCGACGCCCGGCGTCGAGATGCGCGTCGTCGGGCCGGACGGCCTGGACTGCCCGGCCGGCGTCGACGGCGAGCTGCTGGTCCGCGGCCCGCAGATGTTCGCGGGCTACCTCGCCGCGGCCGAGTCGGGTGCGGGCCGTCGGCGGCCGATCGGCGAGCGGCGGTCACGCCCGGCGGAGCTGTTCGACCCGGACGGCTTCTTCCGCACCGGCGATGTCGGCGTCGTCGGCCCGCGTGGGCATGTCCGGATCTCCGGCCGGCGCAAGGACATCGTGATCCGCAACGCCGAGAACATCTCGGCGAGCGAGGTCGAGGAGGTCATCGCCACCCATCCGGCGGTCGGCGAGGTCGCCGTCATCGGACTGCCCGACCCACGTACCGGCGAACGCTGCTGTGCGGTGATCACCCTTGTTCCCGGGGCGGCCCCGGTCGGCCTCACCGACCTGGCCCGCCACTGCGAAGACGCCGGCCTCGCCCGCTACAAGATCCCGGAACAGGTCGAGATCGTCGACGTCCTTCCCCGCACCGACATGGGGAAGATCGCCAAGCCCGTCCTCCGGAATCGGTTCCAGCCCTGACACCCCGATCGACCGTCACCCCCCATGGCCCGGGGCTCCCGTAGTTCTCCGGACCCGCGTCCCCTTCCGCGCCTCGGCAGGGGCACCTGAAACCCGCTTCCCGCACCTGAACGCCCACGGAGGAACCGATGAGACGATCCAGGACCGGCCTGGTCATCGCCAGTGTTCTCTTACTCGGCATCGCCGCATGTGGCGGCGGAGACGACTCCGCTGCCACAACGGCGATCGATCAGAAGATGTTCGACCCGGGACCGGCCACCGGCTGGGACAACACGGGCCTTTCCGTGGACCCGGCCAGCCTGAAATGCGCCGACCCGGGCGGCCCGCAGGCCCGCGGCGTGACCGACACCGAGATCCGGGTCGGTGGCCTGTTGAGCATGACCAGCGCCGCCGGGGTGGCGCTCGCGGCTGCCGAGGCCGGGGCGAAGGTCCGGTTCGACCGTGCCAACGCCGAGGGCGGCGTGAACGGCCGAAAGATCAACTATGTGGGCACCCTCGACGACGGAAGCGACCCGGCCCGCAACGTCTCCCAGGCCAAGGCACTCGTCAACGAAAACGTCTTCGCGGCCGTTCCGACGATGGTCCGCTCGCCCAACTATCGGGACACCTTCTGCAACGACGGCGTGCCCTACTTCGGCTGGGGCACCCAGGAGGCGTACTGCGACACCGCGATCGGCTTCGGTATCACCGGCTGCCTGGTTCCCAGCTCGGGGCACAGCACCAGCTCGGCGTGGGGCATGGTCGGGCGGTCGATTCTCGGTGACAAGGCCACCGGCGGCAGCGTCGCGGCCATCGGGACCGACCAGGACAACGCACGTCTCGGTCTCGCGAGCATCACCAGGTCCTTCGAGCAGTCCGGGATGGAGGTCGTCTACGACAAGAGCCCGGTACCGGCAGCCGGGCTGGCCGACGCCACCCCGATCATCGGGGACGTCATGAGCGCCGACGGTGGCGCGCCGCCCGACCTGGTCGTGCTGACCACGGACTTCGGGCCGACCGCGAAGATCGCCGAGGCACTCGCCGCCGCCGGCTACCAGGGCGCGGTCCTGAGCGCCGTCGGCTACGACCCACGGCTGGAGGGGTACGCAGGGCTCCAGGGCACCTACACGCTGCTCCAGTGGTCATCGACACAGACTGACTCGCCCGCGATGGAGCAGCTCGAGGCCGACTTCGCCAAGTACGCCCCGGACCAGGCGGTAGGGCTGGTCGCGATGGCCGGTTACTGGTCTGCCGACTTCTTCCTCGACGCGGTGGCCAAAACCGGCAAGGACCTCACCGTCGACAATCTGTTGAAGACCATCAACGGCGGTGGCTACACCTTCCACCGGGACGGCGCGCTCGCCGAGACGCAGTGGCCGCTCAACCACACCATCTCGGCGCCGTGTGCCAGCACGGTCAAGCTGCAGGACAAGAAATACGTCGAGACCCTGAAGCTGTCCTGCGGCGCCCCGCTGCCCAGCAGCTGACCATCGACCGACCAGCGGCCCATCATGGATGCGACAGACTCGGCGGCGCGACAGACGCCGCGGACTCGACAGGCACGCGACCTGCTCACGGGCGGCGAGGTGACGGTCGGCTGTGTGGCACCGCGGTCCCGGGCCGGGGTCGCCGCGCTGGAAGCGGCGGGCGCGGACACGCTCTGGGTCGGCGGGCATGTCGCCTCGCCGAACCAGAGCCCGGAGGCGATGGCGTGGCTGGCCCGGCTGAGCGCGCAGGCGGAACGGGCCGTGATCGGCACAGCGGTCCTGCTCCTGCCGCTGTACCAACCCGCCATCGTCGCCAAGCAGATCGCCGATCTCGACACGGCCACCGACGGCCGGATCGCGCTCGGGATCGGAGTCGGCGGCGAGTACCCGGCCGAGTTCGACGCCTGCGGGGTGCCGCTGGCCGGTCGGGGCCGCCGTACCGACGAGGCGATCGGGGTGCTGCGTGATCTGTGGGGCGGCACCCCGGTCGACCGGCCGGGCCCGCTTTTCCCGATGACGGGCGTACGGATCGGCCCGCCACCGTGCCAGCCGGGTGGGCCGCCGGTCATCGTCGCCGGCCGCCGGGAGCCGGCGATGCGCCGCGCCGCCCGGCTGGGCGACGGCTGGATGCCCTACCTGTACTCCGCCGAGCGCTACCGGCGGTCCGTCGACATCGTCCGAGCCGAGGCACATGCGGCCGGCCGTACCCTGGACGGTTTCGTCTGGGCGGCGTACCTGCCGGTCGTGGTCGACGACGACAACGAGGTCGCCCGGCGGCGCGCGGCGGAGTTTCTCGGCGGGACCTACCGGCAGGACTTCCTGCCGATGGTCGACCGAGTCGCCGTCGCCGGGACCCCGGCGCAGGTGGAGGCACGGCTGCACGACTACATCCGAGCCGGCGCCCGCCACCTGGTGCTCCTGCCGGCCGTCCGTGACGGCGGTGACGACCTGCTCCTGCATCTCATGACGGACATCGCCCCGCGGCTGCGCACGGCACCCACGGAGCAGCCGTCCACCGCCAGCCCACCGAGGCCGGACCGCGGCGACAGCGACAGCGGCAGCAGCGACAAGAGAGGCTACGCATGACCGTTCCCGTTCCCGGCACGCTCGACGAGATGCTGTCGCCGGACTGGCTGACCGGCGCGCTCGGCGCCCGGTTCCCCGGCATCGCCGTCACCGCGGTCACGCCAGGATCCGTGATCAGCCGGATCGCCACCAACGCCCGGTTCCGGATCGAGTGCGCGGACGGTGTCCCGGCAGGGCTCTCCCCCGATCTGTGCGGCAAGGGCTACTTCACCGAGGCAGGCCACGCGTTCCGGCACGCGGGGATTCCGGAGGCCTGCTTCTACCGTGACGTCGCGGCCAGATCGGGCGTACGCACGCTGCGCAGCGTCTACGCCGACGTCGACCCGCGGGAGCGGCAGGGCGTCGTCATCACCGAGGATGTGATCGTCGAAGGCGCGGAGTTCCTCGACGCACGTAGCGACTACACGCCCGACCAGGCCGCCGAGAGCCTTGCGCAGCTCGCCACGCTGCATGCCTCGACCTGGGGTGCCGCCGACCTCGCCACCACCGAGTGGCTCGCCCCGCGGCTGACCAGCTACCTCCAGCTGCGCGGGGTGGACGACATCCGGGTCAACTTCGACGGGCCGATCGGCGCCGGCGTGCCAGCGGAGGTGCGCGACGCCGATCGGCTGGTGCGCGCCTACCGGTCGCTCGCCACGCTGACCGCGCAGGACGACGAGCCCTGGTGCGTGATCCACGGCGACGCCCATGTCGGGAACGTCTTCCTCGACGGCGCGGGCCGGCCGTCCTTCCTCGACTGGCAGCTGGTCCAGCGCGGGCCGTGGTACCTCGACGTCGGCTACCACATCGCATCCGCGCTGACCGTCTCCGACCGCCGCCGGACCGAACGGGACCTCGTCGCGCACTACCTCGACCGGCTTCGGGCGGCCGGGGTCGAGGCGCCGCCTGACAACGCCGTCTGGCCGGGGATCGGGCGCGGCATCATCCATGGCCTCTACCTGTGGGCCATCACCCTCAAGGTCGACCCGGCGGTCACCAGCCTGCTGCTGACGCGGCTGGGTACCGCCGCGGCTGACCACGACGCCCTCACCGCATTCGACCGATGACCCGCGTTGTTACAACCACCCACCTCGCCGGACACGACCGATGAAAAGCCGGAACCAGCGTCAGACCGAACAGGACGGAGTACGGACGATGACGACGTCGATCGAGGACCGCTGGCTGCGCCTCGAGCCGATCAGGATCGGCTGGCTGGGCATGGAATGGCAGCGTTTCAAGCGAGAAATCCAGATGGCCTTCGACGAGGGCATCGAGCGCGGCCTGCTCGACCGCCGCTACGAGTTCCTCTTCGAGGACAACGCGGGCCTGCCCCAGGGCACCGCCAAGGGCGGCATCGACGCGTTCAACCGGCTGGTGGACGCCGGCTGCCTGGCGGTGGTCGGCGCCAACTACACCGACTCGGCGATGGCGCTGGCCGAGCACGCGAACGCCCGGAAGGTCCCGCTCATCAGTATGTGCGGAACGGACGCGTTCCACGGCGAGTACTGCTTCAGGCTCGGCAACGGTGACGTCGGTGGCGACCCCGCGTTGATGGTCAACTGGCTGAAGCGCGAGGGTCACCGCCGCGTGGCGGTCGTCATGCCCTGGTCGCCGATCAGCCCCGAGTACGTCCGGTTCTTCCACCAGGAGTGCCGCCGGCTCGGCATCTCGGTCGCCGCCGTCGAGTCGATCACGAACAAGACCACCACCGACGAGCTCGCGGAGAAGTTCGCCCTGCTGCGCGATGCGAAGGCCGATGCGCTGGCCTGGCTCGGCTACGGCGGCCTGGTCGTGAACGGGACGGTCCGCGCGGCGCTGGAAAAGATCGACTGGGATCCGCCGCGGATCATGACCACCGCGTTCATGCAGTACATCTGGGGCTTCGAACAGCTGGAAGGCTGGGTCGGCATCGACCAGTGGTGCCCGGAGAACCCGCGCATGCACCGGTTCCACGAGCGGTTCGTCGCCCGCTACGGCGAGGACCCCTGGATGTGGCCGAACGCCATTCCCGGCCTCGCCTACGACATGGCTGCCACCACCGTTGAGGCCCTGCATCGCGCCACCGTCCTGACCGGCCAGGGCGTCAAGGAGGGGATCGAACGGATCCGTTTCATGCCAGCCGTCACCGGCGGCCCGAACACCCACATCGCCGGCGGCCCGTTCGACCACCAGCTGTTCAAGGGCGACTGGCTGCACTTCGGCCGGGTCCGCGACGGCAAGCTCGAGTTCGCCGGCCTCTTCGAGCCGACCGACGACTACTGACGACTACTGACGACATTCAGGGCGTCCGGCGCCTGGTCAGCCGCCGGACCGCACCGCCGGATTCATGAGAGCAGACGCCGGCCGGCCCGAGAACAGAGGCCGGCCGGCCCGTCGGCGTCGATCGGAAGGGCAGAAATGCTTCGGTGGCCCGACCTTCACCGAGTTCCAGAATCGGTTCGCCCGAGGCTCGTCGGGCCCGGTGCGCCATTCGAACTGGCCCGCGAGGACGTTCGCGGTGGGTCGGCGACGAACGCCGCCTCGAACGGCTCGCCAGGATGACGGATGTACCTGGAGAGCCGCCTGCGCGACATGATCATCCGTGGCGGCGAGAACATCTACCCGATCGAGATCGAGAACCGGCTGATCGAGCATCCGGGCGTCGCCGAGGCCGCGGTGATCGGGGTGCCACACGAAAAGCTCGGCCAGGAGGTGCTGGCCGTACTGGTCCCGCGCGACGGGACCACCCTCGACCCGGCGGACGTACGCGACTGGGTTGCGGCCACGCTGGCCGCCTTCAAGGTCCCCGCCCGGGTACGCGTTGTCGACGCGCTTCCCCACAACGCGTCCGGCAAGGTCATCAAACGCGATCTCGAGGACCGTTTCGCCACGGGCGCCGATCTTCCACACCCCTGACCCGGCGGCGTCCAGCCGGTTCCGGAGCTGCCGTCCATCGAACCGACGAAGGACGGGCTCGTCGCTCACCGGCCGGCGTGTGACAGCCTGGCGCGGCATCGATGTGACGCCGTGCGAAAGGGAGTGCAGCAGTGCCCCGACGGGACGCGGCCGGACTGCCGCCGACCAGCTACGCGGTACTCGGGCTGTTGGCAGTCGCGGACGTGCCGTTGTCCGCGGTCGAGCTCAAGACCCGCGCGGACTTCAGCCTGCGGTTCTTCTACTGGGCACCGGCGGTCAGCCACATCCGCAAGGAGCTGGCCCGCCTCGGCGAGCTGGCGCTCGTCACCGCCGAGGTGGTGCCGGCGCCGCGGGCCCGGCACACCGTCGTCCATGAGATCACCCCAGCGGGCCGGGCGGTGCTGCGCGGCTGGCTGGACGACCTGCCCGACGACGAGCCCGTCGTCGTCAAGGATTCCGTCCTTCTGCGGGTGTGGCTGGGTGCGGAGGGCGAGCCGGAACAGATCGTGCGGCTGCTCGACCAGCACCTGGAGCGGACCCGGGCCGCGATCGACGAGCTGCAGTGGGGCCGCCGGCGAGCCCGTGAGGTCCGCCTGGACAGCGTGACGCGGCTGCGTCACTCCCACGCGGTCGGCGACTACGTGCTGCGCCGGATGTACGCCGAGCTCGCGAACCTCACCCAGCTGCGGGACCAGATCGCCGATCGGCCGACCGAGCCACGCCCGCCGACGGCCGGCCCGCCGCCCCTGCACGACTACGACGAACCGGAATGACGACCCCGGAATGACGACCGGCGGCACCCGTCTGGCCAGCCCAGGTCAGGGCGCACGCGGGGCCGCGGCGTGCGCCGGTCGGCGGGAACGGTTCAGATCGCCAGCGGGTCGCGCGGCAGGCCGAGAATGCGTTCCGCGATCTGGTTGCGGGCGATCTCCGAGGTTCCGCCCGCGATCGTCGCCGCGCGGGAGATCAGCTGGCGCCATCCGACGCCGCCGAGCTCGTCGCTGAACGCGGTCTGTTCACCGACGAGGTCGGCGGCCAGGGTCGCGGTTCGCTGCGCGTGCTCGGCGACGACCAGCTTGGTGATGTTGCCCTCCGGCCCTGGGGCGCCACCGGCGACCGCCCGCTCGGCGCGGCGCAGGTTCAGCTGGCGCAGCGCGAGGTTCTCGGCCAGATGCGCGCCGATCCGGGACTCGGCGCCGGGCAGCCGGTGACCGTGCGCCCGGTACAGGTCGAGGTAGTCGACCGATCCCATCATGTCGACGCTGCCACCGAGGCTGACCCGCTCGTTGCCGAGAGTCGCGCGGGCAACCGTCCAGCCCGCTCCCGGGACCCCGACGACGTCGGCGTCCGGGACGAAGACGTCCGTGAAGAAGACCTCGTTGAACATGCTGTCGCCGGTGCTCTGGCGCAGCGGGCGGATCTCCACCCCGGGCGCGGTCATGTCGATCACCAGGGTGGTGATGCCCTGGTGCTTGCCGGCCCCGCGCTCGGTGCGCACCGTGGCCAGGCCCCAGCGGGCCCGGTGCGCGTCGGAGGTCCAGACCTTCTGGCCGTTGACCACCCAGCCCCCGTCGGCCCGCACCGCCGAGGTCCGCACGGCGGCGGCGTCGGAGCCGGCGGCCGGCTCGCTGAACAGCTGGCACCAGATCTCGTCCCCGGCCAGCGCGGCCCGGACCCACCGTTCGACCTGGTCGGAGCTGCCGTGCTGGATCAGGGTGAGGATGACCCAGCCGGTGATCGACAGGTTCACCCGCGCGACGCCGGCGGCGCCGAACTCCTCCTCGATCACCAGCTGCAGGCCGGCGGGAGCCTCGATGCCCCACGGCTTCGGCCAGTGCGGCTGCACGTAGCCGGTCTCGATGAGGCGCTGGCGCTGCTCGGCCGCGGGCAGCGCGGCGAGCTCGGCCGCGAGCCTCCGGACGCGCGGTCGCTCCGCCTCGACCTCGGGCGGCAGGTCGAGAGCCGTCGAGCGGGTCACCCCGGCCGCGCTCAGGCGGGTGACGTCGGCCGCCGCCGCGATCGGTGAGAACAGGGCGCTGAGCACCACGGCGCGCCGCTGCAGCAGGTGGGCGTCGTGCTCCCAGGTGAAGCCGATGCCGCCGTGCAGCTGGGTGTTGCGCTCCGCGTTGGTGACGAAGGCCGGCATGGCAAGCGCTGCCGCAGCCGCCGCGGCCAGCACGAACTCGTCCTGGGAGCCCGCGGCGGCCCGCGCCGCGTCCCAGGTCGCCGCGGTACCGAGCTCGGCCGCGACCAGCATGTTCGCCAGGTGGTGCTTGACTGCCTGGAAGGTGCCGATCGTGCGGCCGAACTGCTCGCGGACCTTCGCGTACTCGGTCGCGGCCGTCACGCATTCATGGGCACCGCCGACCGCCTCGGCGGCGACCAGCGTACGGACGAGCGCCTGCGCGAAGGGGCGGGCCCCGGCGAGGACGGCGTCGGTGGCGATCGGGACGTTGTCGAGGCGCAGCCGCGCTGACGGGCGGGAACGGTCGAGGTTCGACGCCGGTACCTCGACCGTGACCCCTGATGCGGCGGTCGAGATCAGCATCAGGTCGTCGCCGACCGCGACCAGCACGATCTCGGCCAGGGCGCCGCCGAGCACGGCACCGGCATCACCGGTAAGCACGTCGCCGCCACGCGTCAGCGTCCCGCCGAGGCCGATCGCCGCCACCGTCTCGCCACCGGCGAGGCCGGGCAGCAGCCGGGCACGCAGGTCCGGGCTGCCCTTGGCCGCGATGACCGCGGAGACCGCCAGCGTCGGCAGCACCGGGCCGGGGGCGAGCGCCCGGCCGAGTTCCTCGACCACGGCGACGAGTTCCGGCAGCCCCGCCCCGCCGCCGCCGAACTCCTCTGGGAGGTGCAGGCCGAGCAGGCCCAGGGAGGCGAGTCCCTTCCAGAAGTCCGGCACCGTTGTGGGCGGCGCGTTCAGCAGTTCCCGGCCCGCGGCCCGCGCCCCGTGGCTCTCCAGACAGGCCCGCGTTGTACGCGCGATCTCCTGGTGCTCGTCGCTGATGGCGATCGCCATGACGCCTCCGCTTCGCCGCGCCCATTAAGGGTGAGATTTCAGACGAACTCGTTCTGTAATAGGCGCAAAGTATTCGACCGACCAGCCGGCGTCAAGACGGCCCAGGACCCGCGCCCGGCCATGGCCACCACCGTCGGATCGTGCACCAGGGGGGACACCCACGTGATCAACCGATCATGTGGGGCTGTGGGATGGTGGGGCGATGTCCACCCCTCCCAGGCGCCGTATCGGTCGTCCCGTGGATCCGACCATCGAGGAGAAGGTCACCGGCGCGGCGATCCAGATCTACGCCGAGGTGGGTTGGTCAGGCTTCACCTTCGACGCGATCGCGGCCCGTGCCGGCGTCGGCAAGGCCGCCATCTACCGCCGCTGGTCCTCCAAGATGGAGATCCTCTCCAGCGCCTTCGCGGCGACGCAGCCGGACCTCGTCGAGCTTCCGGACACGGGCAGCATCCGCGGCGACCTCCTCGCGCTGGCCCTGGCCCTGCTCGACCGCCTGGACCAGCCCGCGGGGATCGCGGAGATCCGGCTCCTCCTGGACACCAAGCTGTACACGGGAGACGTCGCCTTCCCGGACATCGACCCGGGCAGGCGGCGCAGCCGCGCGCTGGTCCGGGAGGGGGTGAACCGCGCGATCGAGCGGGGCGAGCTCCCGCACGGCACCCGCCCCGAAATGATCGTCGACGCGGTCCGCGGGACCATCATCCACAACTTCCTCCTCCTGCCGTCGGACAAGACCGACGTCTGGCACGCCCGGCGGGACGCCTACGCGGAGGAGGTCGTGGATCTGGTCCTGGCGGGGGTCCACGCCCGCGCCGCGATCAGCTGATCGCGGCCGGACTCCGGACTCCGGACTCCGGATTCCGGACCCCGGGCTCCCGACCCCCGTATTGATCCGGACGACTCTCGTCCGGAACTCTTGACTCCGCGCTTGCGGCGGCCTTAGCGTGCCGCCGAGCACACATCGCCGGACTTCGCCCTGGTTCGCCCGGCCGCTTCCGGCCGGAAGTCTCGTCGGTGCACGCACTCGCACCTGATCCGCGCGGCGCCGGGCGGCTCCGCGGCGGGAAGTAGCCGCACTCCCCGAACCGGCACAGGACTCAACGCGTCCGGGTGCCCGGCAGGCCGGTTCCACTCGTCAAGAGCACGTTCGGAGACAGGAATGACCGATAGCACGCTCGGCGGTGCGACCACGGAGGTCGAGCCTGTTCCACCCACGCCTCGCCGTGGCGGCCCGCTCGCGCGCCTGCGCGTCGTTGAGCTGGCCGGCATCGGGCCTGGCCCGCACGCCGCCATGCTGCTCGCCGACCTGGGCGCGGACGTCGTGCGCGTCCAGCGTCCCGGGGCGGCCGGCATGAACGATCTGATGCTGCGCAACCGTCGCTGGATCGGCGCGGACCTCAAGGACCCCGCCGGACGGGAAGCCGTGTTGGGGCTGGTGGAGCACGCGCATGTGCTGATCGAGGGGTTCCGCCCCGGCACGACCGAGCGCCTGGGGCTGGGCCCGGACGACTGTCTCGCCCGCAATCCGCGGCTGGTCTACGCACGGATGACCGGGTGGGGGCAGAGCGGGCCGCTGTCCCAGCGGGCCGGCCACGACATCAACTACCTGTCGCTGACCGGGCTCCTGCACGCGATCGGCCCCGCGGACGCCCCACCCGTCCCGCCGCTCAATCTCGCCGGGGACTTCGGCGGAGGCTCGATGTTCCTGGTCACCGGAGTGCTGGCGGCTCTGTGGGAACAGGCGGTCTCCGGGCGCGGGCAGGTCGTGGACGCCGCCATGGTGGACGGGGCCAGCGTGCTCGGGCAGATGGCCTGGGCGCATCGGGCCATGGGGGTCTGGTCGGACGAGCGGTCGTCGAACATCCTCGACGGGGCCGCGCCGTTCTACCGCACCTACGTCTGCGGGGACGGGCGCTACGTCGCGGTCGGCGCGATCGAGCCGCAGTTCTACGCCCAGCTGCTCGCCGGCGTCGGGCTCACCGCCGAGGAGCTGCCGGGCCAGTACGACCGGGCCGGGTGGCCGGTGGTGGGCGCTCGTCTGGCCGGGATCTTCGCCACCCGCCCGCGCGACGAGTGGGCCGCGGTGTTCGCCGGCACCGACGCCTGCGTCACGCCGGTTCTCGCGTTCGGCGAGGTGTCGACCCATCCGCACATGGCCGAACGACAGACGATCGTGACGGTCGACGGCGTGGAACAGGCCGCCCCCGCGCCGCGCTTCACCCGCACCCCGACCGCCGCCCCGATCGGCCCGCGGCCCACGGGCACGCCGATCGAGGACGTCCTGGCCGGCTGGAGGCAACAGACGGCGGCGCCGGAGCCGGCGCCACCGCCCGTCGAACTCGACCAGCGGACCCCACGGACACCATGAGCCACACATACGCCCTGCCGTCCGACGGCACGCCGACGCTCCTCACCCGCGCGGCGATCATCGAGACGGCCGATGCCATCGCGGCGATGCAGGAACCCGACGGGGCGATTCCCTGGTCCCCCGGCGACCACACCGATGCCTGGGACCATCTCGAGTGCGTGATGGCCCTGCAGCTGGCGGGGCGGTCCGACGCCGCCGCCGCGGGGTGGGAGTGGCTGGCACGCAGCCAGCGCCCGGACGGCTCCTGGCCGATGCGGACAGTGGCCGGTGTCGTCGAGGACGCGGGTGCGGACAGCAACCAGTGCGCGTACGTCGCCGCCGCCGCCTGGCACCACTGGCTCATCACCGGCGACCGCGAACACGCGGCCCGCGTGTGGCCGGTGGTGCGGGCCGCGCTCGACTTCGTCCTGGACCTGCAGCAGCCGGCCGGGCAGGTGTGGTGGGCCCGCGCGGCCGACGGCAGTCCGCACCCCGAGGCACTGCTCACCGGGTGCTCCAGCACGCTGCACAGCCTGAGATGCGGCCTCGCCCTGGCCGACCTCGTCGGTGAGCCGCGGTCCGAGTGGGAGCTCGGGGCCGGGATGCTGCGGCACGCGCTGCGCACTCGTCCCGAGCTGTTCGGCCGCCGGGACCGCTGGTCGATGGACCTGTACTACCCGGTGATCGGCGGCGTGTTCCGCGGCGCCGAGGGGCGGGCCCGGCTGCGGTCGCGCTGGGACGACTTCGTCGTCGCCGGGCTGGGTGCCCGCTGCGTCGACGACCAGCCGTGGGTGACCGGTGCCGAGACCTGCGAGCTGGCCATCGCCCTGCATCTGGTCGGGGAGACCGAGGCGGCCTGTCAGCTGGTGCGCGACATCGGGCACCTGCGCCACGACGACGGCAGCTACTGGACCGGCTGGCAGTTCGAGGCCGAGGCCAACTGGCCCGAGGAACGCAGCTCCTGGACGGCCGCGGCGGTGATCCTGGCCGTGGACACGCTGGCCGGTGGGGTGACCGAGACCCTCTTCCGCGGCGACGATCTGCCCACCGGCCTCGTTTTCCCGCGCGACGAAACCGCGGTCCGTCCAGGGCCGGACGAGGTCCTTCTCCCACGGCCGCGGATGGGCCAACTCGACGAGCGCCGCAAGTAACGCGCCCGCGCCCGCACCAGGTCGACTGCTACCGTCAATGTCGACGTCAAGGTCGACAGTCTCTGACCGTCATCGGTCGTGTGGTGCGCGGGGATGCTGGTGCCGGAGCTGAGCAGAGCGCGGCCCCACCGTCCCCCTGGCCTTGGCCGCGGCTGTTGAGATGACGGAGGCAGTGATGAGCAAGGACGTGGTGGTCGTCCTCGGTGTGGGTGGCATGGGCGCGGCGATCGCCCGCCGGTTCGGTGGATCGCGAACCCTGTTACTCGCCGACGCCAACGACGACACGCTCGCGGCGGTCGCGGGCGCGCTGCGGGATGAGGGGCACGAGGTCGTCACCCGTCCCGTGGACGTGGCCGAGGGAGAGTCCGTCGCCGCGCTGGCGGACGTCGCCGCCGGCCTGGGCCCCGTCACACATGTCGCCCACACGGCCGGCCTCTCGATGGCACAGGCGGCGCCGGACGCGATCATCCGGGTGGACCTGCTCGGTGTCGCGCACTTCCTCGACGAGTTCGCACGCGTCGTCGCGCCCGGCGGAGCAGGCGTGGTCATCTCCAGCACCGCCGGGCACTTCGCGCCGCGGCTGCCCGCCGACCAGGAGCGGGCACTGGCCATCACGCCGGCCTCCGAGCTGCTGGAGCTCCCGTTCCTGTCGAGCGAGGTCGTCACGGAACCGGCCAGCGCCTACAGCCTGGCCAAGCTGGGGGCGATGCTGCGCGTGCGGGCGGCGGCTCCGTCCTGGGGGCGGCGCAAGGCCCGCGTCAACTCGGTGAGCCCGGGGGTGATCTCGACGCCGATGGGGCGCCTCGAACTGGACGGGCCCTGGGGTGACGCGCTGCGCTCCGTCACCGACACGGCCCCCGCGGGACGGATCGGAACACCGGACGACGTGGCCGACGCGGTCTCGTTCCTGCTCGGCCCCCAGTCGACGTTCATCACCGGCACGGACCTCCTGGTGGACGGTGGTTCGGTCGCGATGAGCCTGAGCGAGAGCTGGGCTCGTCACCCACTCCGGTAGGCGTGGCGGCCATACGAGGGGCGAGATGGTCATGGATGTCCCAGGTCTCCGGTGAGACAGATCTGTCGTACTGTGTCGCTGTACAACGTCGGACAAAAGCTGTCTCGCCGTTCGTGATCGCTCCGCGTCCACCGGCACGGGCGTCCGCCGGCGCGGGGCAGGACCGTCGCCGGTTCCGTCACCCGATCCGGTTCCGCATCCGGCGGGCCGCGGGCTCGGACAGGACACCAGCGGCGCCCACACTGCCAGGAGGCCGCCAGATGGCGCGAGATGTTCACAGCGGGGACCAGCACAGCCGTCCCTTACGGCGAGTCGAGGGCCGATGACGAGCGGCGCACGCTCCGGGTGGGTCGGTGTGGTCACCGGGGCCGCCAACGGCATCGGCAGGGCCGTCACCAGGCGGTTCGTCGCCGAAGGCGGGAGAGTCGTCGGCGGTGACATCGACGAGGCGGGCCTGGCGGCGCTGAGCGCCGAGCTCGGCCCCGATGCCTTCGCGGCCGCCCGGTGCGACGTGACCGACGAGGACGACGTGGCGGCACTGGTCGCGCTGGCCTCGGCCAGGTTCGGCGGCCTCGACGTCGTGGTCGCCAATGCTGGTGGCGGAACTCTCGGCGAGGTCGCCGACCACGATTTCGGCGAGTGGCGGCGGATTGTCGATCTGAGTCTGCACGGGGCGTTCCTGACCCTCAAGCACGGCGGGCGGGCACTGCGGGAGGCTGGGCGCGGAGGTTCGATCGTCACGGTCGCGAGCCTCAACGCGGTGCAGCCCGGCCGCGGTGTGGCGGCCTACTGCGCGGCGAAGGCGGGTGCCGTGGCGCTGACCGAGGTCGCCGCGCTGGAGCTGGGCCGGCACGGAATCCGGGTGAACGCGGTCGCCCCGGGCCTGGTCCGCACCGGGCTCACCGGCGGTGTGTGGCACCTGCCCGGTCTGGTCGACGAGTTCGTCGACAACGCCCCCCTCGGCCGGTTCGCGGAACCGGAGGAGATCGCGAACGTCATCTACTTCCTCGCCTCGGAGCAGGCGTCCTTCGTCTCCGGCTCCCTGTACAGCGTCGACGGGGGCGCGCGGACCGGGCGCTATCCCGACATGATCGCCGGAATGGAGCGGGCGATCCGCTCCGCCGGGGTCTCTCCGGAAGGCAGGGCGTGACTACTCCGACGGCTGAAGCCGTCGGCTTCTCAGGCCGCTTGCGCGACCTGACGGGCCAGCCCGGCCCGCAGGATGTTGACCGCCGCGTTGACGTCGGCGTGCGCCGTGTGCCCGCAGGCGACGCAGGCAAACACCGCCTGGGTCGTGCGGTTCCCGGCGGCACAGTGGCCGCATTCGGCGCAGGTGCGGGACGTGTTGAGGGCGGGAACCGGGACCACCGTCCGTCCGGCGCTTTCAGCCTTGGCGTGCAGGATTCCCAGGAACACCCCCCATCCCGCGTCGTGGATCGACCGGTTCAGCCCGGACTTAGCCGCCTGCCCGTTCGGCAGGAACACCCCCGGGTCGTCGGGATCGGGCCTGGCCTTGGCCCGGCGGACCATACCCTTGATGTTGAGGGCCTCGTGGGCGACCAGGTCATGGTCGCGGACCAGCCCGAGCGCCGTCTTGTGCGCGAGGTCAGCGCGCTGGCGGCCGACCTCGCGGTGCAGCCCGGCGACCCGGGCGACGGCCCTGCCCCGCCGATTCGAGCCACGCTTCTTCCGCGACAGGTCCCGCTGCGCGTCGGCGAGCCGGCCCGCGGCGCGTTCCAGGAACTGGGGGTTGCCGTAGTGCCGACCGTGGCTGGTCGTCGCCAGCGAGGCGATCCCGAGGTCGACGCCGACCACAGCGCCGGTCGGCGGCAGCGGTTCGGCGGGCACACCGTCGCAGGACAGGACCACGTACCAGCGCCGCCCCTCCCGCTTGACCGAGACCGTCTTGACGACGCCGGCGACGGGGCGATGCTGGTTGACCTTGACGTGGCCGACACCCTGGAGACGGACGAACGTCTGGGTGGGGTTGTCGGGCTGGGAGTCCCAGCGGCAACCGTCACCGTCCTTCGGCCAGTCGACGGTGTCGAACCAGCCGGCGCCTTTGAAACGCGGGTAACCGGGCGTCTCGCCTGCCTTGACCCGGCGGAAGAATGCGGTGAACGCCCTGTCGAGCCGGCGCAGCGTCGCCTGCTGCGACGAAAACGACCAGCGGGCCTGGCCCGGGTCGTACGCCCGGATCTCCTTCAACTGGGCCGACTGGTCCCCATACCTGACCCTCGTCTTCGACGGGTGCCGGTAGGCATCTCGCCGCTCCCGCAACGCCGCGTTGTAGAGGTCTCGGTGGTCGTCGAGCATCACGACCAGCGCGACGGCCTGCCGCGCCGTGGGCCGCAACTGGAACTTGAAGGTCCGTCTCAACGGGCTACACCCCTGCGCCACGGGCGTTCGTTCTGCGTGTCGATGTACCGCTGGACCGTGTCGGCGGACACCGCGCCGACGGTGGCGACGAAGTACGACCGCGACCAGAGCGTGGGAAGCCGGGAGCGCAGGTGCGCGAACTCGCCGCGTAGCACGTGGGACGTAAAGCCCTTGAGCTGGTTGGCGATGTACGACGGGGCGTGCTTCGGGTGAGCTTTCACGAACAGGTGCACGTGATCGGGCTCAATCTCCAGTGCGACGACCGACCAGTCATGCTCGGCGCACTTCTCGCGGATCAGCCCGTCAAGCCGATCTCGGACCGGACCGACGAGGACAGCGCGGCGGTACTTCGGGCACCACACGACGTGGTAGCCGAGGTCATAGGCGCCACCCGCGCCGACCCCCACCGTGCGGGACATGCCGCTGATTATGCCAGCGTGGCCGGTATAATCATTGCGGTCCGCACCGGATTCCCCTGTCGCCTGAAGGCGACAGTTCCCTCCGGAGGTACCCGATGAAACTCTCTGGCGTCGGTGTGTGGAGCCAGCAGCTGCGCTACAGCGACCTCGGCGAAGCCGCCGAGGCGGCCGCCGAGCTCGAGGAGCTCGGCTTCAGCGCGCTGTGGATCCCGGACATGGGCGGAGACACGTTCGAGGCCGCCGAGCGCCTGCTCGCCGCCACTAGCTCCGTCGTCGTGGCGACCGGCGTCCTCAACCTGTGGTACTGCCCGGCGGAGCAGGCGGCCGCCTCCCATGCGGCGCTGGCGGCGAAATACGACAACCGGCTGCTGCTCGGCATCGGGGTCAGCCATGCGATCGCCGTGGACTCCACGGCGGAGCCCGGCAGATACCGGCGGCCGCTGACCGCGATGAAGACCTACCTGGACGGCCTCGACGCCGCGGAACAGCCCGTCCCCCAGGACAGCCGGGTCCTCGCCGCGCTCGGCCCCCGCATGCTGGAGCTCGCGTCCAGGCGGGCCCGCGGTGTCCATCCCTACCTGGTCACGCCGGAGCACACCCGGATCGCGCGGGAGGCGGTGGGCGACGGTCCGCTCGTGCTGCCCGAGCAGGCCGTCGTCCTGTGCTCCGACAAGGAGGAGGCCCAGGCGATCGCGGGCGGGTGGCTGCGCGGCTACCTCTCCCTCCCGAACTACGCCAACAGCCTGATCCGACTGGGATTCGAGCCCGACGAGGTGGCAGCCGCGGACGGCAGGGTGTTCGACGCGATGATCGCCTGGGGGGACGAGGCGGCGGTCAGGCGCAGGGTGGAGGAGCACCGGGCCGCGGGCGCGGACCACGTCACCCTCCAGGTGCTCACCGCGGACCAGACCGCCTTCCCCCGTGAGGAGTGGCGCAGGCTCGCAGCGGCTCTGCTTTAGCCGGGCTGGACGTCCTGCCGTTCCCAGCTTCCCCGCTCACCGGGCGCTGTCGCCACCGCCGGCCGCGCCCGGGCGCTCGGGACTGTTGCGTCTACCCCCGAGCGCGCTGGATGATTGGATAAATTATCCGAGGAGCACCAGAGCCACCGGTACAACCTGAGAGGTCACCGCCGTTGCTCAGCAACCAGGAAATTCACGAGGCACTCTGCGCACCGGGGCAGTTCTTCGAGTGGGAGACCGTCGAGGTACGCGGCGTGCCGACCCGGACCTGGAAGAACGCTCCCCGAAACCTCGGTGCCGTCCTCGCTCAGGGAGCGGCGGCCGGCGGCTCACGGGATTTCATCGTCCTCGGCGAGGAACGGATCTCCCACGTTCGGCACCTCCAGCTCGTCGAGGCCCTCGCCGCCTCACTCGTCGACGAGCTCGGCGTCCGCAAGGGCGACCGGGTGGCGATCGCGATGCGCAACATCCCGGAATGGTCGATCGCGTTCTTCGCCGCGGCCAGGGTCGGCGCCGTCGCCGTGGCGCTGAACTCGTTCGGCAACGGCGCCGAGCTCGCCTACACCCTCGACGACTCCGCCGCCACGGTCGTCATCGCCGACGGTGAGCGGATCGAGCGGCTCGCGACCGTCGCCGGCGCGCTCGACGGGCGCACGGTCATCGGTACCCGGCTCGACGACCGCAAGGGCACCGCCGACCTGCCCGCGGGAATCCTGCCTTTCTCGGCGCTCACCGAACGGGAGCACGGCCCCGTCGACGTCGACGTCGAGCCCGACGACCTCGCCACGATCTTCTACACCTCCGGCAGCACGGCCAATCCCAAGGGCGTCGTGGGAACCCACCGCAACGCCTGCGCGAACCTCATGAACATGATGTTCGTCGGCGCCCGCACCATGCAGCGCGACGCGACGCCGTCGGCAACTCCCGCGGGGCCGACCGTCCAGATGCTGTCGGTGCCCCTGTTCCACGCCACCGGCTGCCACGCGACGCTGGTCGGCACCGCCGCCTTCGGCGGGACCCTCGTCCTCATCCGCCGGTGGGACGCGGAGGTCGCCCTCGATCTCATGGAGCGCGAGCGGGTCACCTCCTTCTCCGGTGTGCCGACGATGCTGTGGGACCTCCTCAACGCGCCGTCGGTCGACCGCCGCGACCTCAGCGCCCTGCAGAGGTTCGGCGGCGGGGGCGCCGCCTCGCCGCCGGCGCTCTCACGCCGCATCCGCGAGCGGTTCCCCACCGTGATCGCGGCAACGGGCTACGGCCTGACCGAGACCTCGGCGCTCACCACCTCGATCAACGGCTCCGACTACCAGAACCGGCCCGCGAGCGTCGGCGCACCCGTCCCGGTGGCCGAGGTGCGCATCGTCGGTGACGACGGCTCGGACGTCCAGCCCGGCGACTCCGGGGAGATCTGGGTCCGGGGGCCGAACGTCTGCGCCGGCTACTGGAGCCGGACCGAGCTGGCCGCGGTGCCGTTCGAGGACGGCTGGCTGCGCAGCGGCGACCTCGGGCGCTTCGACGACGAGGGCTTCCTCTACATCGTCGACCGGCTGAAGGACATCGTCATCCGGGGCGGCGAGAACATCTCGACGCTCGAGGTGGAGGCCGCGCTGATGGAGCACCCGGCCGTGCTGGAGGCGACCGTCTTCGCGGTGGGGCACCCGACCCTCGGCGAGGAGGTCGGCGCGGTCGTCCATGTCGCGGCCGGCTCACCGAGCACCGCCGACGACCTGCGCGCGCATGTCGGCACGCTCCTCGCCGCACACAAGGTCCCGGCCCACGTGTGGCTGTCCGCGGAGCCGCTGCCCCGCAGCGACACCGGCAAGCTGCTCAAGCGCGCCATCCGGGCCACCTACTCGCCCCTGGCCGGCAGCGCCTGACGGCGGCGGGCCGGGCCCAGCAGGCCCGGCCCGCCACTCAACGGCCCTGCGCGGACATGCCTCCGTCCACGGTGATCACCGCGCCGTTCACGAACGACGCCTCCGGCGCGGTCAACGCCACGATCATGTGCGCGACCTCCTCGGGGCGGCCGTAGTCGCCCGCGCGGTCGAGAACGGCCACCCGCACCCCCTGCGCCGCGAGCAGGCCGGCGGTGGCCTGGCCGATCCCACTCGCCCCGCCGGTCACCACCGCGACCCGCGGCCAGCCGGGCTGTGGCGTCTCCTGCGCGGCGGCCCGGTCCGCGGACCCGGCCGGGTCCGGCCCGCTCACCGGCCTCCGTCCTGATTGGCGGCCTGATCGGCGGCTGGCGCCGGCATCTCGATGACGACCTTGCCGAGCGCCCGGCGCTGCCGCACGACCCGCAGCGCCTCGGCCGCCTGCTCGAGCGGGAACCGGTGCCCGATCGACGGCCGGACCAGGCCCTGGCGGTACCAGTCGAACAGCGCCCGCATGTCCTGTTCGTTCGAGGCCGGGTCGCGCAGGGCGGACATCCCGTAGGCGACACCGATAATCGAGACGCACTTGAGGATGGTCTGGTTGACGCTCACGGTCGGGATGCCTCCCGCGAACCCGATCGTCAGATAGCGCCCATACCAGGCGAGGGAACGCAGCGGCTCGCGGATGTCGGTGCCGCCCACGGTGTCGAACACGACGTCGACCCCCTCGCCACCGGTGTGCCCGCGCACCAGCACCGAGAGGGCCTTCGGATCCCGCGGGTCGAGCTCCCGGTGGTCGATGACGACGTCGGCGCCGAGCTGGCGGACCAGCGCGGTCTTCTCGGCGCCGCCGGCGACCGCCAGAACCCGCGCGCCGGCCGCCCTGGCCACCTGGACGGCGGCCGAACCGCAGCCGCCGCTCGCCCCGGTGATCAGCACCGACTCGCCGGCCCGCAGGCCGCCGCGGCGGATCAGCCCGTGGTAGGCGGTGCCGTAGGTGATGGTGAACGCCGCGGCCTCGTCGTAGGGCATCTCGGCCGGGATGCGGTGCGTCTGCTGCCACGGCGGCACGGCGTCGGCCTCGGTGGCGAAGGCCCCGCTGCCGACGACCGACAGCACCCGGTCGCCGACGGCGATCCCGCCGGCCACTGCTGCGATCTCGGCTCCGACCTCAATAACGTCGCCGGCGACCTCCGTCCCGGGCACGAACGGCGGCTCCGTCCGGGCCTGGTACTCGCCGCGGATCATCAGCACGTCGGGATAGTTGACCGACGCGGCCCGGACCCTGATCCGGACGGCCTTCGGCCCCAGCGGCGCGCGGGGGCGGTCCCGCAGCTCCAGGGCGTCCTCGCCCACCAGGTCGGTGCAGACGACCGCGCGCACCGTCTCTCCGGCGGGGGTCACAGTCGATGTCAAGATCAGCCTCCGTCCAGCGCGAGCAGCGCGCCGGTCATGTAGGACGACGCGTCCGACGCGAGGAACAGCGCCGTTCCGATGATCTCGTCGGGGCCGGCGATCCGGCCGAGCACGATCCGGCCGGCGACCTGTTCGGCGAGCTCCGGCGTCGGGATCGAGCGGTCGAAGCTGTCCGTGTGGAAGCTCCCGCAGACGATCGCGTTCACCCGGACACCTCGGCTGCCGAGCTCGCTGGCCGCGGCGACGGTCAGCGCGTTCAGCCCGGCCTTCGCCGCCGCGTACACGACGGTGTGCGGGGCGGGGTGGGTCGCGGCCTTCGAGCTGATGTTGATCACCGATCCGCCCGGGGGCAGATGCTCGGCCGCGAGCCCGGTCAGCCGCAGCGGGCCCTTGAGGTTGACCGCGACCGTCTTGTCGAACAGCGCCTCGGTGACACCGGCCAGCGACGGTGGCACCGGCGCGATCCCGGCGTTGTTCACCAGCACGTCGAGCCGGCCCAGCTCGCCAACGGTCCGGGCGACCAGCCGCTCGCAGTCGTGCCAGTCGCCGACGTGCGCGCCGACCGCGAGCGCCCGGCGGCCCTGCGCCCGGATCTCGGCGGCCACCGGTTCGCAGGCCGCCGCCGTGCGGCTGGACACGACCACGTCGGCGCCGGCCGCGGCGAACCCGAGCGCGATGGCCCGGCCCAGCCCCCGGCTCGCGCCGGTGACCAGTGCCACCTTGCCGTCGAGGCGGAACGAGGGCCCCGGAGAGACCATCTCAGCCCTCCAGAAGATCTGCGTAGCGGGCACGGGCGGCGTCACGGCGGTCCGGGACATGCTCGCTGGGCCAGCTGCCCGAGCTGGGGCGATGCTCCTTGAGGACCTCACGCGCCAGGGTGGCCTGGTGGACCTCGGTGGGCCCGTCGGCGATCCCGAGTGCGATCGAGCCGAGCAGCATCCGCGCCAGCGGCATCTCGTTGGAGATCCCGAGGGCGCCGTGCGCGTGCATGGTGCGCACCACCGCGTCGTGGTAGACCTTCGGCGTCGCGACCTTGACCGCGGCGATCTCCCGGCGGGCGGCCTTCGCCCCGTAGGTGTCCACGCACCAGGCCGCGTGCAGCACCTGAAGGCGGAACTGGGTCAGCTCGATCCAGGCGTCCGCGATCTTCTGCTGAGTCAGCTGCTTACGCGCCAGCAGCTCACCCTGCGTGGTCCGGCTCAGCGCCCGCTCGCACAGCATGTCCAGGCAACGGGCGACCGCGCCGACCGTGCGCATGGCGTGATGCAGCCGGCCGCCGCCGAGCCGGGTCTGGGCGATGACGAACGCCTGCCCCTCGGCGCCGAGCAGGTTCTCCGCCGGGACGGTGACCCCGTCATAACGCACGTAGGGATGGTTGCCGGTCCCAGCGGCGTCGTAGCCCAGCCCGGTACGCCGGATCACCTCCAGCCCGGGTGTTCCCGCCGGCACGAGGAACATCGACGTGCCCTGGTAGACGGACACGTCCGGGTTGGTGACCGCCATGACGATCGTGAACGCGGCCTTCTCGAAGCTCGAGGAGAACCACTTCTCCCCGTCGATCACCCAGTGGTCGCCGTCGCGGACCGCCCGGGTGGTGAACAGCGCCGGGTCCGCGCCGCCCTGCGGCTCGGTCATCGCGTAACAGGACGAGATCCGCCCGTCGAGCAACGGGGTGAGATAGCGCTCCCGCTGCCCGGGGGTTCCGTAGTGCGCGAGGATCTCGGCGTTGCCGGAGTCCGGTGCCTGGCAGCCGAACACCGTCGGCGCGAACGCCGAGCGCCCCAGGATCTCGTTCATGAGCGCGAGCTGGACCTGCCCGTAGCCCTGGCCGCCGAACTCCGGGGTCAGGTGACACGACCACAGCCCGCGCTCGCGCACCCGGTCCTGTAGCGGGCGCAGGTGACGCCCGTGCACGGGGTGGGACTTGTCGTACACGACCTCCTCGTCACCGAACGCCAGGTCCAGCGGCTCGATCTCGGTGGCGACGAACTCCCGGATCCAGGCGAGCTCCGCGGCGAGCGCCGGCTCCACCCCAAAACTGATCATCTGTTGTCCCCTTCTGCCCAGAAGGACTGGTGACGCGCAACGTGTGGACCGGCCACGACCCGGCGGCCCTGCGGACGGGCCGCCGGGCGGGACCCGGGCCTAGCCGTGCAGGTGGACGAGCTGGCGGGCGCGGTCGAGGTTCCACCGGGCCCGCGCCCCGACGTCCTCCATGGCGGGGCGGGTGGGATCCCGCAGCGAACGCTGGTAGATGCCCTCCAGCAGCACGGTGAGCCGGAAGTTGTAGAGGACCTGGTAATAGGTCAGGTCGGCCAGGCCGAGCGGGCTCACCGCGCCGGGCCCCCGGGCAGCCGTGTACCACTCGATCAGCTGGTCGGGGGTTCCCCACCCGTCGCCCAGGGAGGTGCTCCAGATCTCGCAGAACCCGGCCAGGTCAAGCAGCGGGTCACCGATCGTCGCGGTCTCCCAGTCGAGGATCGCGACGACCCGCCCCGGAGGCTCCGGCGCGATCAGCACGTTGAGCATGTGGTAGTCGCCGTGGATGAGCGTGGGCGTGAACGACTCCGGCAGATGGCCGCGCAGCCAGGCGGTCACCCCGTCGACGCCCGGGAGCTCCCGGCCCTCGTAGGAGCGCAGCTGGCGCGTCCAGCGCTCGGTCTGCCGCTCGTGGAACCCCTCGGGCCGCCCCAGGTCCGCCAGTTGACGGCCGCGCCAGTCGACGGCGTGCAGCCGGGCCAGTGACTCGGCCATGGACCTGCTGATCTCGACGCGGCCCCTGTCGGTCGCCAGCGGTTGCGGCGGCGGTGTCAGCGCCACGCCGTCGACCCGTTCCATCAGGTAGAAGGTGCGGCCGAGCACGGCCGGGTCCTCGCACAGCGCGACGACCGCCGGGTGGGGCACGCCGGTGCCCTCCAGCGCGGCGAGGATGCGGTACTCGCGCACCATCCCGGCGTCGGCGTTCGGCATGGCGACGGCCGCCGGCCGGCGCAGCACCCACCGCTGGTTCCCGCGGTCCACGGTGAACATGGCGTTGGACCTGCCGCCGGCCAACGGCGCCGCCGAGACCGGCAGTCGTGCTTCGAGTCCCTGTGCGTCGAGCCAGCGTGCCAGGCGGTCGACATCGAGCAGTCCGCTCACGGCGCTCCTTCGCGGCGTTACGCGAATCTTTGTCTAGACAAACTGTGCTGAGGGGACGATAGCCTTGGATCCGCGGACGCGCCAGCCTCGAACCAGTCCGCCCGCACTGGCCCCGCCACCACGGGCGTCCAGGACGGACATCCGAGACGGACATCCGAGACGGGCATCCGGGAAGCTCGGCGACAGGACCGGGCGACCACAGGAACCAGGGAAGGACGTAGCGTGGCGGTGCCGCGACATCGGGTACTCACCGAGGAGCTGCTCGCCGGCATCGCCGACGGCCGCTACCCGGTCGGCAGCCGGTTGCCCACCGAGGAACAACTGTGCGCGGCGCACGGCCTGGCCAGGGAGACGGTGCGGCGGGCGCTACGGCGACTCGAGGAACTGGGGCTCGTCAACCGCCGGCCCGGCGCCGGGACCACGGTGGTCGCGACCAGGCCGGTCGCCGACTACCAGCCGTTCGCCCAGTCGGCGGACGACATCCTCGCCCTCGCGGTCGAGACCCGGATAGCCCGGCCCACCTCCGCGGACATCGTTCTCGACGCCGACACCGCCCGCCGGGTCGGCGCCGAGGCGGGAACGTCGTGGTTCGTCGTCCGCGGGGCGCGGACCCGGCGCGGCGACGACACCCCGGTCTGCTGGAGCGAGCAGTACCTGCGGGGCGACCTGCCGCACGACCTGATCCTGCGGGTCAGCTTCCAGGCCGCGGACCTCGCCGGCAAACCCGTCGAGCAGATCATCTCGGCCGCCCTGCTCACCGACGAGATGGGCCGCGCCCTCGGAGCCGCCCCCGGATCACCGGCTCTGGTCATCACCCGGCGTCACTACGGCTCCGACGGCCGTCTGGTGAGCACCGGCATCCACACCCACCCCGCCGACCGCTACCAGATCTCCACCCGGCTCAGCTGATCGGCCAGGGTGTCACGCGCGCAGGGTGTCACGCGCGCAGAGTGTCACGCGCGCCCGCGGCGGGAGCGCACGTGGCGTCAGGCCTCGTCGTAGGGGCCCAGGATGAGGCGGACGACCTCCTCCAGCTGGCGGGAGAAGTCGGCGAAGGTGAGCCGGCCGTAGGTCCATGCGGTCAGGCCGGAGCCGAGCGTCGCGTTGATGGCCGTCATCGCCGGGCGGACCACATCAGCGGGAACACCCTCCATGAGGGCCATGAGGGTCGCGAAATTGTCCGAGCGCAGGCCGGCGAGCTCCTCACTGGCGAACGGGTCGCTCGACACCTCGACGTAGGCGACGAGGCGGGCGAAGTTCGGGTGCCGCTGGAACGCCCGCGTCTCCCGGCTGAGGAAAGCCAGCACGCGGGTGCAGGCACCGCCCGGGGCGGAGCGGTTGCGCGAGGCGTCCCGGCTCACCTCGACGCGGACCCGGTCGGTAAGCCGCCGCTGCCAGTCCGCCCAGGCCGCCGCGAGCAGGTGGTCCTTGGAGGAGAAGTAGCGGTACGCGGTGCCGAGCGCCACACCGGACCGTTCCGCCACGTCGCGCATCTGCAGCTGCTCGGGACCCATCTGGTCGATCATCTCGATGACCGTGTCGGTCAGCCGGCGCCGTCGCTCGAGCTGGGCCGGCGTCATGGTGCTGACCGGCTGCGGCAGCGTCTCCTCTTTCGCCACGACTACACGCTACCTGAAAGCCGATTCCATCCTGGGGCGACCACCCACGAACCGACAGCCGATGAGAGCAGCACCCGCCACAAAAGAACATCGTTCTAGTTTTGACAGGTCAGGTGTGCGTTCCGTCGACGTGGACGTCGACCTTCTCGTCGTAGAAGCAGACCAGGCCGGCGATGCGGATGCTCTCCGCCAGCGGGGTGCGGTAGATCCAGACGACGTCCTCGTGGAGCTTGTCGTTGACCTGGACGG
The DNA here is from genome assembly GCF_001536285.1 of Parafrankia irregularis. Taxonomy (NCBI): domain Bacteria; kingdom Bacillati; phylum Actinomycetota; class Actinomycetes; order Frankiales; family Frankiaceae; genus Parafrankia; species Parafrankia irregularis. Next base: position 321,308 of record NZ_FAOZ01000008.1, read on the forward strand.
AGAAGTAGCCCGCGGTGCCCTTGTACGGGCAGTGCGTGGATGACTCCGACGCCACCAGCAGCTCTGTCCGCACGTCGGTCAGCGGCAGATAGTAGCGCGGGCGGATACCGGACTCGAACAGGACGACCGGGCGGGTCGACTCGGCGACCGTCACACCGTCGATCTCCACCCGCACGTGCCGGGAGCTGGAGAGGACGTCGATGCGGTGATAGGGGTTACGCGCGTGCCCGTAGACGGGCTCGTCCTCCTCCAGCCATTCGTCCATCGCGTCCCAGTCGAGCCGGACGAGGCCACGCAGCTGCGGGATGGGGGAATCGGGGTAGGTGCCCGCGGCGTCCGGGGCCGTCCGGCCGCCGATGACCACGTCGTGGCGGACCGCGTCACCCCGGCTCGGCGAGCGCGCGATCTTCCCGTTCGGCTCCAGGGTCGCGCGGACGTCCTCGGCCGGCAGGTAGTACACGGGATAGTGCGGGCCCTCCCAGACCAGCACGGGCCGGATCGTGTCGACGACGACGTGACCGCCGAGCAGCGCACGGACCCGCTTGTTCGCCTGCTCGGCGTGGACCCGCCCACGGCCGACGGTGGTCGCCGGCTTCATCGACCCGGCTGCCGGCAGGGACTCCGGTGGTGCCGGCGTGCTGGCGCCGGTGGTGGGAGGAGGTGTCGTCATGGTCTCGTTCCTTCCGCCGGGTCCACCCGCGTACACGGTTCTTCGCCCAACCATTCGATCGTGCGCCAGGCGCCGGGGTCCAGCGGAACAGCGCACGCGCCTGGTACCGCGGTTCCGCAGTGCCGCGGTTCCGCGGTTCCGCAGTGCCGCGGTACCAGGGTGCCGTGGAACCGGAGGCACTCCGGAACCGGCGGTTCCGCGGAACCGCCGGCACCGCAGATCAGCGACATGCGATACGGCGGAGCATGAAGGAGACGGCGGGCGCTGGCGCGTCAGGTGCTGCGCCTGCGATCCAGCAGGTGCGCCGGATCCGCGCGGCCCGCGTTGGCGAGCGCCGTCGTCGTGCAGGTGCCGAGCAGGCCGGCGGCGTCGTGGATGGTCGTGAGGCCGAACGAGACGCCGTCGACGGCGTACTGGTCCTGGGCGAGCACGCCGAAGAACTCGCCCACCGGCTCGCGGACCAGCGTCAGGGTGAAGTCCGTGTTGATGTACTGGAGGCCGCCGGTGCCGCGGTGGGTCAACGGGCTGGTCATGTCGGCGACCAGGATCGCCCGCGCCAGGGGTGTCAGCGGCGTGCCCTCGACCACCTCACGCACCTCACGCAGCCACGACCCACCCCGCTGGACGCCGGCCGTCGGAACCACCGCACCGCCGGACTCGTCACCGCGCACCATCGGCCGCACGTCGGCACGCGAGCCCTCCGGCTGCTGCGGGACGGGCGAGCCCAGCCGCGGGGCGGGCCAGACCTCGCGCTCGGCGTGCCAGATCTCGCCGGGCGCGTTGCTGGACGGGCGCAGGAACACCGCCGTCGCCCGGGTGACAACCACACCGTCGTGGCTGACGTGGACGTCGGCGACCCTGATCCGCCCACCGGCCCGGACCAGCGACGTGCTCACCTGCAGCGGCGCGTACGGGATCGAGCGGAACATGTCGACCGTGAGCCGGGCGAGCTGGTAGCCGGGCTCCGCCTGCTCCTGCACCAGGACGTGCCCGATCAGACCGCCGAGGATGCGCCCGCTCACGGATCCGCTCGCCCAGATGCCGCTGGCGAAGCGGCCGGGCTGGTAGCGGCCGTCGTCGAGACGACGGAAGTAGGCCGACGACGGGCCGCCGTCGGAACCCGGATCGCCGGCCGAGGCCTGGTCCGCGAGCATCGCGGGCTGGCCCCCACCCGGGTCGGACATACCTACCTCCTCGCACGGCACGCGGCACGCGGCACAACGGGAACAGGGAGCTTAAGAACGCCTTTCCCGTACTACACGTCGGTTGCCACGACCGGCAAGCAGTCCCGCGGCCCCCAGCTCCCGCGGGCCCCGCCAACGGTCAAAGGGAGAGGATGGTGACGGCCGCGGTGCCGGGGGCTCCGTAGACCTGCGCGTAGCCGACCCGCGGGCTGCCGGGAACCTGCCGCTCGCCGGCCTGCCCGCGAAGCTGGCGCACCAGCTCGTGCACCTGCCGCAGCCCGGAGGCTCCGATCGGCTCGCCGTTGGCGATCAGGCCACCGTCGGTGTTCACCGGCAGCCGGCCGCCGATCTCGGTGGCGCCCTCGGCGAGCAGCTTCTCCTGCTCACCATCGGCGCAGAAACCGTTCTCGGCGAGATGTATGACCTCTGCACCGGCGTCGGTGTCCTGCAACTGGACGACGTCCACGTCCTCGGGGCCGATCCCGGCGGCCTCGTAGGCCGCCCGCGAGGCGTACACCGTCGGCGCGGCATCCTCCTCGACGGCCGCCCAGGTGGTGTTCACCTCGTACGCGCCGTAACGGCGGGTACGGATCACCGAGGCTCGCACGAAGACCGGCGCGTCGGTGTAGCGGTGGGCGATGTCGGCCCGGCACAGGACCACGGCCGCCGCGCCCTCGTCCGGAGCGCAGAACATGAACTGCGTCAGCGGGTAGTTGAGCACCGGCGAGGCCAGGATCTCATCCTCGGAGATCGGCTTGCGCCGGAACGCGTTGGGATTGAGCACGCCGTTGCGGAAGTTCTTCGCCGCCACCCGGGCCAGTGTGCGGGAGGTGATTCCGTGGTCGTGCATATAACGATTGATCTTCATTCCGAAGAACTTCGTCGTGACGTACTGGCCGTTCTCCGCGTACCACGACGGCATGTTCACCAGCATCGGGTCTTCGACGAAGGCCCCGCGCGGATGCTTGTCCAGCCCGACGGCGACGGCGATCTCGCACTGACCGGTCCGGATGGCACTGGCCGCCTGCTGGATCGCGCTGGCCGCCGTCGCGCAGGCGTTGAAGACGTTGATGAACGGGATACCGGTCAGGCCGAGCAGCCCGGTCAGGGGGTCGGTCTGCGCCACCTCCCAGCTGCCCCCGCAGGCGAACTGGACGTCCTGCCAGCCCACTCCCGCGTCGGCGAGCGCGAGGTCGATCGCCTCCGCGCCCATGGCGAACGCCGACTTGGCGCCGAACCGGCCGAAGGGATGAAGACCGGCTCCGATGATCGCGACATCGTTCATCGTGGACTCCTCAGCGGCCATCGGTGCTGTCGGTGCTGTCGGAAACCGGCGCGAAGGCGAAGGTCATGACCTCGTCACCGGTGTCGTCGACATAGAAGGGAACGATCGACAGCTCCATCTCCATGTCAAAAGCCAGTTTCGCCGGGTCGTTCTCCGTCAGCCTCGACTCGACCCGGATGACATCGTCCAGCTGCACGAGGCCGACCCCGAACGGAGTGAATCCATCCGCCTTGTCGGATCCCGCGTAGGGCAGCTTGGGAACGAAACCCTGTGTCGTCCAGGCCACCAGCCGGCCGCGCCTCGGCAGGAGCAGCTCGGCCATGCTGGACCGCCCGCAGCGGGGGCAGCGGGACTGCGCGGGAAACGTCGTCGCCGCGCAGTCGCCGCACCGACTGCCGATCAGCTGCGGCGTGTCGTGCGGCCAGGTGAAGACTTCGGCCAGTGGCCTTTGCATGAGCGCCTCGCCCTCTGCTCGATCGACGCCGCTCACCATAACACCAAATGTCTAGAGGTTTCACGGGTCACGGCGACCCGTGCGGCCGCTCGACACGGTAGACGCAGCGCGTCCTCGAGTAGATGGTCGGCATGCACTCGTTGCAGTGCACACAGGCGGACCGGGTGGATTCCTCCGCCTGGATCCGCAGGAGCAGGTCCGGCTCGCGCAGCAGAGCGCGGCCCATGGCGACGAGGTCGAAGCCCTCCGCCATCGCCTGGCGCATCATGTCCAGGTTCGTGATGCCGCCGAGCAGCACCAGCGGCATGGACAGCTCGCGGCGGAACTGCCGGGCCCGCTCGAGCAGGTATCCGTCCCGGTAGGGGTACTCCCGGAGGAAGGGGCGGCCGACCAGCCGGAATCCCCAGCGCGCCGGCGGCGGGAGGGCCTGCGCGAAGGACTTCCGCGGTGCGTCGCCGTGGAAGAGCAGCATCGGGTTGAGCAGCGAGCTGCCGGCGGTCAGTTCCAGTGCGTCCAGCGCGCCGTCCGTCTCCAGCCAGACCGCCACCTGCAGCGACTCGGGAACCGTGAGGCCACCCGAAACCCCGTCCTCCATGTTCAGCTTCGCGATCACCGCCAGCCGGCCGCCCACCGCCTCCCGCACCGCACGGGCGACCTCACGCGCCAGTCGGGCCCGGTTCTCCAGCGGCCCGCCGTAACGGTCCCCGCGCCGGTTCAGCCTGGGGCTCAGGAACGAGCTGACCAGGTAGTTGTGGCCGAAGTGGAGCTCGACCGCGTCGAACCCGGCCTGCTCCGCCAGCTTCGCCGCATCCGCGTGGGCGGCGACGACCCGCGCGATCCCGTCGATGTCGGGAACCTGCACCGGCCGCATCGCGAGCGGGCTGAACATCCGGCTGGGTGCGAGGGCGGGGGCCCGGTTCGAGGCCGCGTTGGCCACCGGGCCGGCGTGCCCGATCTGCGCGCTCGCCGCCGCGCCGTGCGCGTGGACCGCGTCGGTCAGCCGGCGCAGTCCCGGGACGGCCTGCGGGCGCATCCAGATCTGGTGGCGGTCGGTGCGCCCGCCCGGGGCGACCGCGCAGTAGGCCACGGTGGTCATCCCGACCCCGCCGGCGGCGACCTCCCGGTGGAACTCGATCAGCTCGTCGGTCACCAGGGCGTCCGGGGTGCGGCCCTCGAACGTCGCCGATTTGATCACTCTGTTGCGCAGGGTGATCGGGCCGAGCGCGGCCGGAGCGAAGACCTCGTTCATCAGAGGCGTTCGATGATGGTGACGTTTGCCTGGCCGCCGCCCTCGCACATCACCTGCAGGCCGTAGCGGCCGCCGGTGCGTTCGAGCTCGTGCAGCAGAGTCGCCATCAGCCTGGTGCCGGTGGCACCGATCGGATGCCCCAGCGCGATGGCGCCGCCGTTGACGTTGGTGCGGTCGTGGTCGGCGCCGGTCTCCCGCAACCAGGCCAGCACGACGGAGGCGAACGCCTCGTTGACCTCGAACAGGTCGATGTCGTCGATTGACATCCCGGCGCGTTCCAGCGCCCGCCGTGTCGCCGGGATCGGCGCGGTGAGCATCCACACCGGGTCGTCGGCGTACGCGCTGAGGTGGTGGACGCGGGCCCGCGGGGTCAGCCCATGGGTGCGCACCGCCGCCTCGGACGCCACCAGCAGCGCCGAGGCCGCGTCGCTGATCTGGGAGGCGACGGCGGCGGTGAGCCGGCCGCCTTCGGTCAGGGTGCGCAGGCCGGCCATTTTCACGAGCGAGGTCTCCCGGCGCGGCCCCTCGTCCACCGCGAAGTCGCCGACCGGCTCGATCTCCCGCGCGAAACGACCCTCGTCGATCGCCGTGAGCGCACGCTGATGGCTGGCGAACGCGAACTGTTCCATCTGCTCACGGGAGGCGCCCCACTTCTCGGCGATCATCTCCGCGGCGCGGAACTGGGAGACCTCCTGGTCGCCGTAACGTTCCCGCCAGCCGGGTGACTGTGCGAACGGCGTGCTGAAACCGAACTGCGCGCCGACGGTCATCGCCGCGGAGATCGGGATCGCGGACATGTTCTGCACCCCGCCGGCGACGACGAGATCGGCCGTCCCGGACAGGACGCCCTGCGCGGCGAAGTGCACCGCCTGCTGGCTGGAGCCGCACTGCCGGTCGACCGTCACCCCCGGGACGTGCTCGGGCAGGCCGGCGACCAGCCAGGACGTCCGGGCGATGTCGCCGGCCTGGGAGCCGAGGGTGTCGGTGCAGCCGAAGATCACGTCGTCGACGGCGCCCGGGTCGATCCCGGTGCGCCGCATCAGCGCGCGCAGCGCGTGCCCGCCGAGGTCGGCGGAGTGCACCCGCGCCAGCGAGCCACCGCGGCGGCCGACCGGCGTCCGCACCGCGTCGATGATGTAGGCCTGACCCACCTGAGTCTCCCGTCGCTCACGGATACCGGCCACGAATCGCCGGCTATGGATGCTGGCTGCTGACCGAGACGACCTCGCCGGTCAGGTAGGACGAGTAGTCGCTGGCGAGGAAGACCATGACGTTCGCGACCTCCCACGGCGCCGCGGCGCGGCCGAACGCCTCCCGGCCCCTGAGCTCGGCGAGCAGGTCGGCGCTCGTCACCTTCTCCAGGAACGGATGCATCGCCAGGCTCGGGGCGACCGCGTTCACCCGGATGCCGTGCGCGGCGACGTCGATGGCCGCGCACCTCGTCAGCGCCATCACGCCGGCCTTCGCCGCCGCGTAGTGGGCCTGGCCTTCCTGCGCGCGCCAGCCGACGACCGAGGCGTTGTTGACGATGACCCCGCGGGTACCGCGCTCGATCATCCGCCGGGCGGCGGCGCGCACGCAGCGGAACGTGCCGTTGAGCGTGACGTCCAGAACCTTCGACCACTGCTCGTCGGTCATGTCCACGATGGAGGCGGTGCCACCGAGACCAGCATTGTTGATCATGACGGAGACTCCGCCGAACCGTTCCGCCGCGTCGATCAGGGCGGCGACGTCGGCCTCGCGGGTGACGTCGCAGACCAGCGAAGCGACACGCTCGGTGCCGAACTCGGCGCCGAGGGCCTCGGTCGCCTCGGCGAGCCGCCGGGAGTGGGTGTCGCTGAGCACCACGGCGCGGGCGCCCTCCTCCAGGCAGCGGCGGACCACGGCGGCGCCGATGCCGGCGCCCGCCGCGGCCGTCACGACCACCGTCCGCTCCGCGAGCAGCCCGTGCCCGGGCACGTACGGCGGCGTCGGCGGCACCTCCGCCGGCCCGCCACCGCTGCTGGTTCTGGACACCCCGGTCAACCGCGTGGCTCCTTCGGGAGACCGAGCACCCGCTCGGCGATGATGTTGCGCTGGATCTCGTCGGAGCCGCCGTAGATCGTGTCGGCCCGGCTGAACAGGTACAGAGCCTGCAGCCGGTCGAGGCCGTAGGGCGGCTCCGCGACGGTCAGGCCGGCGGCGCCGCGCACCGCCATCGCCAGCTCGCCGAGGTCACGGTGCCAGCGCCCCCACAGCAGCTTCGAGACCGAGGCGGCGGACGCCGACACCGCCGACTGCGAGGACGCCGCCGACGACGACACCGATGCCGCCGGCACCGCGGAACCGGCGTCGTCGGCGCTCAGCGTCCGCAGCGCGTGGGTGCGCAGCACCTCCAGACCGAGCCGGGCCCGCGCGAGGCGATCGGCGAGCACCGGGTCGTCGACCGCGCCGGTGCGCCGCGCCTCGGCGACCACCGCGTCCAGCTCCCGGGCGAAACCGACCTGCTGGCCGACGGTGGACACCCCGCGCTCGAACCCGAGCGTCGCCATCGCCACCCGCCACCCGTCGCCCGGGGCGCCAACGACCAGGTCGGCGGCGGTCCGCGCGCCGTCGAAGAAGACCTCGTTGAACTCCGACGTCCCGGTCAGCTGCACGATCGGACGGACCTGCACCCCGGGCTGGTCCATCGGAACCAGCAGGTACGACAGGCCGGCATGGCGACGCGAGCCCGGATCGGTGCGGACGACGGCGAAACACCAGTCGGCCTGCTGCGCCAGCGACGTCCACACCTTCTGCCCGTCGATCACCCACTGGTCGCCGTCGCGCCGCGCCCGGGTGCGGACGGAGGCGAGGTCGGAGCCGGCGTCCGGCTCCGAGTAGCCCTGGCACCACAGCTCGGTCGCCGCGGCGATGCCGGGCAGGAAACGGGCGCGCTGCTCGTCGGTGCCATGCGCGATCAGCGTCGGGCCGAGCAGCTCCTCGCCGAGGTGGTTCACCCGGGCCGGCGCGTCGGCCCGGGCGTACTCCTCGTGGAAGATCACCTGCTGGAACAGGCTGAGCCCACGCCCGCCGAACTCGACCGGCCAGCCCAGGCACGTCCACCCGGCGGCGGCCAGGTGCCGGTTCCAGGCCACCCGGGCCTCGAACGCCTCGTGCTCGCGGCCGGAGCCGCCGAGCCCGCGCAGGGCGGCGAACTCTCCAACGAGGTTCTCGGCGAGCCACTGCCGCACCTGCTGACGGAACTCCTCGTCGGCAACGGAACTGGTCAGATCCATGGCGACCTCCCGGCCCACCGTCCGGTGCCGGCAGCGGGCGGCCACACACTATCCCACCAAGCACTTGTTTGGTACGGTCACGGCCGGCCCGCACAGTCTGGAGACCCGCACGGCCTGGAGGCGCGACCTTGAAGACGCAGGAGCCCGCCGACGACACCGACTCAGTCGTCACCTACGAGGTGCGCGGCCCGGTCGCGGTCGTGACCGTCAACCGCCCGCAGTACACCAACGCGCAGAACTCGAAAGTCACCTACGCACTGGACGCCGCCTTCGTCCGCGCCACCGATGACGACGATGTGAAGGTCATCGTGCTTGCCGGCAATGGCAGACACTTCAGCGGCGGGCACGACATCGGCACCCCCGGCCGTGACATCGACGAGACCTTCGACCGCCGGGCCGTGATCTGGTGGGACCACGTCGGCCGGCCCGGCCTCGACGGGCGCTTCGCCCGCGAGTCGGAGGTCTACCTCGGCATGTGCCGGCGCTGGCGCGAGATCCCCAAGCCGATGATCGCCATGGTGCAGGGCGCCTGCATCGCCGGCGGCCTGATGCTGGCCTGGAGCTGCGACTTCATCATCGCCTCCGACGACGCCTTCTTCTCCGACCCGGTGGTGCGGATGGGCATCCCGGGGGTGGAGTACTTCGCCCACCCCTGGGTGATGAACCCGCGGGCGGCCAAGGAGTTCCTCTACACCGGCGACCGTTTCCCGGCGTGGCGGGCGCACCAGCTCGGGATGGTCAACCACGTCGTGCCCCGCGCCGAGCTCGCCGACTTCGTGTTCGCGATGGCCGGGCGGATCGCCGCGATGCCGAGGCTGGGCCTCGCGCTCACGAAGAAGGCCGTCAACCAGGTCGAGGACATCCAGGGCCTGCGCACCGGGATGGACTCCGCGTTCGGCCTGCACCACGCCGCGCACGCGCACAACGCCGAGGTCGGTGCCGACTCCCTCGGCGGCCTGGACGCGAAGGCCATGGCCCGCACCAACAAGCAGGCGGCTGGTGAGGCCATGCCGGACGAGGCCGCCGCGCGCGGGGCAACGGCAGGCGACGCATGAGCCTGGAATTCACTCCGCGGGAGCTGGCGTTCCGCGCCGAGGCGCGGGCCTGGCTGACCCGGAACAACCCCGGCCGGCTGCCGTCGATGGACACCCCGGCCGGTGCCGCCGAGCACCGGGCCTGGGAGCGGGCGCTGGCCGCCGGGCGCTGGTCGGTCGTCGCCTGGCCGGCCCGGTTCGGCGGGCGCGACGCGACGCTCACCGAATGGGTGATCTTCGAGGAGGAGTACTACCTCAGTGGCGCGCCGACCCGGATCGCCCAGAACGGCATCTCGCTGCTCGCCCCGATCCTGTTCGAGCACGGCACCGCCGAACAGCGCCGGCGCTACCTGCCCCCGATGGCGGACGGCACCGAGGTCTGGGCGCAGGCCTGGTCGGAGCCGGAGGCCGGCAGCGACCTCGCGGCCCTGCGTGCCCGGGCGCGCCGCGACGACGAACGCGGCGGCTGGCTGCTGACCGGGCAGAAGACGTGGAGCTCCCGGGCCCCGTTCGCCGACCGCGGGTTCGGCCTGTTCCGCACCGACCCGGGCGCCGAGCGCCACCGCGGCCTGACCTACTTCCTGTTCCCGCTCGACGCCCCCGGGGTCACCGTCCGTCCCATCGCGCAGCTCGACGGCGACGCCGGCTTCGCGGAGATCTTCTTCGACGACGTCCTCGTTCCCGACGCCGACGTCCTCGGCGCGGTCGGCGACGGCTGGCGGGTGGCGATGAGCACCGCCGGCAACGAGCGTGGGCTGTCACTGCGCGCCCCGGGCCGGTTCCTCGCCGCCGCCGGGCGCCTGCTCGAGCTGTGGCAGGAGCGCGGCGCCGACGCCGGGCACCTGCGGGACCGGGTGGCCGACGCCTGGATCGGCGCGCAGGCCTACCGCTGGTACACCTGGGGAACCGTCGACCGGCTGCGCGCCGGCGCGGACATCGGCCCGGCGGGCAGCGTCAACAAGCTGTTCTGGTCGGAGCTGGACGTCGACCTGCACGAAACCGCCCTGCAGCTGCTCGGCCCCGACCAGGAGCTGCGCGGCCCGGGAGCACCGGCCGGGGGAGCCTGGCTCGACGACTACCTGTTCGCCCTCGGCGGCCCGATCTACGCCGGGACGAACGAGATCCAGCGCAACATCGTCGCCGAGCGGGTGCTGGGCCTGCCCCGCGGGGACAGCCGGCGGGCCGGCGCATGAGGTTCTCGCTCTCCCCCGAGCAGGGCGCGTTCGCGGCGGCGCTCGACGACCTGCTCACCGCCTCGGACGTACCAGGCGCCCACCGGGCGTGGGCCGGCGGTGACACCGCCCCGGGAATCGCGCTGTGGGAGCGGCTGGCCAAGCTCGGTGTCACAGCCCTCGCCATCGGGCCGGAGCACGGCGGCCTCGGTGGCAGCCCTCTCGACCTGGCCGTCGCGTTCGAACGGCTCGGCTACCACGCCGTTCCCGGGCCCTGGGTCGAGACGGTGGCCCTCGCCCCGGTCCTGCTGCGCACCACTGCGGATGAGCGCCTGCTGCCCGAGATCGCCGACGGCGCGGCGCGGGTCACCTTCGCCCTGCCGCCGACCGCCCCCTACGCCCTGGACTGCGACGTCACCACCCACGCCTACCTCGTCGACAGCGTTGACCGCGTCGACCGCGTCGACCGCGTCGCCGACCGTGCGCTGCTGCGCGGGCGGCCGGGCGAGGCACTGCGGTCGGTGGACCCGGCCCGGCGGCTGCACGTCCTGACCGGCGGCGCGCCGATCGCCGGCCTCAGCGGGGGCACGGTACGCGCCGGGCTCGATCGGGCCGCCCTCGCCGCCGCGGCGATCCTGGTCGGCGCCGGGGAGCGCCTGCTCGCCGAGTCCGTCCAGTATGTCGGCGCCCGCCGCCAGTTCGGGCGGGCCATCGGCGAGTACCAGGCCGTCAAGCACGCGCTCGCGGATGTCCGCGTCGGCCTCGACTTCGCCCGCCCGCTGCTGCACGGCGCCGCCCTCGAGCTCGCGGCGGACACCACCGGCGGGGCTGGAGCCGGGGTCGCGACCGCGGCGGACTCCGCGACCGCGGCGCGGGAGGTGTCCGCGGCGAAGGTGCTCGCCTCGACGGCGGCGCTGCGGGCGGCCCGCACCGCGCTGCAGGTCCACGGCGCCATCGGCTACACCCTGGAATGTGACCTGAGCATCTGGGTCCTCGGAGTCCGCGCGCTCGTCGGCGCCTGGGGCACACCCGCGGACCACCGGGCCCGCGTCCTGCGCTCCCTGATGGCCCAGACAGGGGCCTGACCATGCACTTCGCTCTCAGCGACGAACAGCAGGAGCTCGCCCGCGCGGTCCGCCAGCTGGTCGACCGTCGGGCGGCCGTCCTCGGCACCCGGGACGCGGCCGCGAGCGGCCTCGGCTACGACGACATCCTGTGGAAGACCCTGTGCACCCAGATCGGCGGCGCCGCGCTGGCCATCCCGCAGGAGTACGGCGGTGCCGGCGCGACTCTGCTGGAAAGCCACGTGATCCTCGAGCAGCTCGGCGCGACGCTGACCCCCTCGCCCTACCTGGGCTCCGCGGTCCTCGCCGCGCAGGCGGTGCTCGGTGCCGCCGGGCCCGAGCACCGCGAACGACTGTTGCCCGCGCTGGCCGACGGCACCGTCGGGGCACTCGCCTGGGCCGACCGCACCGGCCGTTGGCGCACGGACGGCGCGGGCGTCCGGGCCACACCGACCGGCCGCGGCACCGGTACCTGGGACGGCGGATGGCGGCTCTCGGGCCGGTCCACCCTGGTCCTGGACGGCTCGCACGCCGAGATCCTGCTCACGGTCGCGGAGAGCCCCGACGGCCTGGACCTGTTCGAGGTGGACCCGACCAGCCCCGGAGTCACCCGCACCCGTGTCCGCGCGCTCGACCTGACCCTGGATCTGGCGACCGTCACCTTCGACGAGGTCCCAGCCGTCGCGCTGACGTCCGAGGACGCCGGAGTCGGGCCCGCGCTGCGCCATCTGCACGCCGTCGCGGCGACCGCGGTCACCGCGCTGCAGGTCGGCGGTGCCCAGCGCGCACTCGACCGGACCGTCGGCCATCTGCGCGACCGGGTCCAGTTCGGCCGCCCGCTGGGCTCCTTCCAGGCGCTCAAACACCGGGCCGCCGACATGTTCGTCGCGGTCGAGACAGCCCGGTCGATGTCCTGGGCCGCCGCCTGGGCCGCGGCCCACGACCCCGCGGACCTGCCACTGCGGGCCGCGCTGGCGAAGGCGTGGTGCTCCGAGGCGTTCGCCGCGGTCGCCGGCGAGTCCATCCAGCTGCACGGCGGTATCGCCATCACCTGGGAGGACGACACCCAGCTCTACTTCAAGCGGGCGCACGCCACCGGCCAGCTGTTCGGCCAGGCCCACGAACACCGGAAGCTGCTCCTGGACGACCCCCGCTGACGACACCGACAGCTCGATACATCCGACGGAGGAGGTCAGGTGCGGGACAAGACCATGTCCCTGGCAGACGTCTCACAGCAGATCGAGTCGGGGATGACCATCGGCATCGGCGGCTGGGGCTCCCGGCGCAAGCCGATGGCCCTGGTGCGAGAACTTCTGCGCACCGACATCAAGGACCTGACCGTGGTCTCCTTCGGCGGCCCGGACGTCGGCCTGCTGTGTGCCGCGGGCCGGGTGCGGCGGGTGGTCTACGGCTTCGTCTCCCTCGACAGCATCCCGCTCGACCCGCACTTCCGCGCCGCCCGCGAGAACGGCTCCGTCGCGACGTCCGAGTACGACGAGGGCATGTTCGTCGCCGCGCTGCGCGCCGGTGCCAGCCGACTCTCCTTCCTGCCGACCCGGGCCGGGCTGGAAAGCGACGTCATGGCCATGAACCCGCAGCTGCGCACGGTCGCGTCTCCCTACGACGACGACGTGTACGTCGCCGTGCCCGGCATCCGCCTCGACGTCTCGCTCATCCACCTCAACCGGGGCGACATCCACGGCAACGGGCAGTACCTCGGCCCGGACCCGTACTTCGACGACCTGTTCGCGATGGCCGCCGACCGCTGCTACCTCAGCGTCGAGCGGATCGTGGACACCGCCGAGCTGACCGCGGCCGCCCCCGTGCAGTCACTTCTGGTCAGCCGCCTGTTCGTGACCGGCGTCGTCGAAGCGCCCAGCGGCGCCCACTTCACCAGCTGCGAACCCGACTACGCCCGGGACGAGCCCTTCCAGGCCGCCTACGCACGGGCGGCCCGCGACGAGCAGTCCTGGCGGGAGTTCACCGAACGGTTCCTCGCCGTGGACGACGCCGGCTACCAGGGGGCCGTCGAGAAGCTGCGCGCGAGCGCCGCTGCCTCCGGAGGGAAGCCATGACGACGACCAGCCGGACGGACGCCACCCGGGCCGAGATCTGCGCGGTGGCCTGCGCCGACGCCTGGCGGGGCGCCGGCGAGGTGCTGGCTCACGCGGTCGGCACGATCCCCGCCGTCGGCGTCCGGCTCGCCCGGCTCACCCACTCCCCCGATCTGGTCCTCTCCGACGGCGAGGCCTTCCTGATGAGCGACCCGCCACCGCTCGGCCGGACCGCCGCCTCGGGCGGGACCATCGAGGGCTGGGTGCCCTTCCGGCGGATCTTCGACATCCTGAGCTCCGGGCGCCGCCACAGCATGATGGGCGCCAGCCAGGTCGACCAGTACGGCAACCAGAACATCTCCGCGATCGGCGACTGGCGGCGACCGGAACGGGCGCTGATCGGGGTCCGCGGCGCGCCCGGCAACACCGTGAACCACCGCACCGACTACTGGGTCGCCAGGCACACCGCCCGCGTCTTCGTCCCGGCCGTGGACGTCGTCTCCGGCGTCGGCAACGACCGCGCGCGGGCACATTCCAGCACCTCGCTGCGGTTCCACAACCTCGGTGTGGTGATCTCGAACCTCGGCGTGTTCGACTACGACGACCAGGGCCGGATGAGGGTCCGCTCCCTGCATCCCGGGGTGGGCGCGGACGAGGTCGCGGCGAACACCGGCTTCGAGCTCGACGCCTCCGCGGCGGTCACCACCCGGCTGCCCGACGACCACGAGCTGGAGCTCATCCGCACCGTCATCGACCCGACCACGGCCCGCGACCGCGAGGTCCCCGGCTGAGGACCGCTCTCGGGCGGGCTGCGTCAGCCGTTCGGGGTGTTCAGCCGTTCGGGGTGTTCAGCCGTTCGGGGTGTTCAGCCGTTCGGGGTTTTCAGCCGTTCGGGGTGTGCTGCAGGAACGCCGGCCATTCGCCGCCGCCGTCGACGTTGAGGACGGCGCCGGTGACATGGCTCGCCAGCGGCGAGGCGAGCAGCAGGCAGGCCGCGCCGACCTCGGCGGGGGTCGCGAAGACCCCGCGCGGAATCGTGGCCGCGACCTTGGCGACCTGCTCGGCGTCACCGTAGTGGTCCATCGAGCCCGGCGTCGCGACGATGCCGCAGCGCACCGCGTTCACCCGGATCCGCGGCGCCCACTCGACCGCCAGGCTGCCGGTCAGGCTCTCCAGTGCCGCCTTCGCCGCGCCGTAGACGGCGGTGCCCGGGCTCGGCCGGCGCGCCGAGATCGAGGTGATGTTGAGCAGCACTCCCTCCCCCGCGTAGGCCAGCAGCGGATGCACCGCATGCGCGACATGCACCGCCGCCATGAAGTTCAACTGCGCGATCTTGCCGTACAGCTGTGCCGACGATGTCGCCAGCGGCGCGTACGGGGAGCCCCCCGCGTTGTTGACCGCGATGTCGAGGCGCCCGCGGCGCTCGGCGATTTCGGCCACCCAGGCCTGGACCGCCGCGGCGTCCCGGACGTCGACCGGGCTGAAGTGCGGCCGGCGCCCGTCGACCTCACGCAGCGAGCCGGGGGCCCGGCGACCGCAGATCTCCAGCTCCGCACCGGCTCGCAGGAACGTCTCGACGATCCCGTCGCCGACTCCGCGACTGCCGCCGGTGACCAGGACGACCTTCCCGGACATGTCGATGGTGAAGGACACCGTGCTGTTCTCCCTCCGCTGCGCCTGACGGAATCGATCTCACTCAGCGCCGCGCCCCGGCACGGCGGGAATGATCTCCGCCGCGAACCACCGGAGGAAATCGAGGTACTCCGCCAGGGAGTCGACACCGCGCGGCTGCTCGACGGAGGTTCGCGTGATTCCCAGCGCCGGATACTGTTCCGTGTACGCCTCGAGGAGCCGCTCGCGGTAGGCCCGGCGCTCGCCGGGGCCGGCGGCGGTGAACCCACCGGCCGGTTCGACGCCGGCCGGCGGTTTGAGCCAGTTGACGTCGAAGGTCTGCTCCTTGCCCGCGAAGTCGGGCTGGGCCCGGATGTAGTCGAGCAGCGGCGGAATCCCGGTGGCCTCGAAGCCGACCGGATTGGGCTGCCAGCCGTCGTACCGGGCCGCCCGGCGCAGCGCCGGCAGGGAATTCCCCCCGACGCGGATCGGCGGGCGCGGTTTCTGGGTCGGCCTCGGCTCGATCGCGAGCCCCTCGATCGCGAAACGCTTTCCCTGATGGTGGGGCGGATCGCTGGTCCAGAGCGCGTCGAGCGCCGCGAGGATCTCGTCCGCAATGGCACCCCGTTCGGCGAACGGGACACCCAACGCGGTGAACTCCGCCTCCGCATGGCCGACCCCGACCGACACGCCGAGCCGTCCGCCGGAAAGGACGTCGATGGTCGCCAACGCCTTGGCCAGCCGCAGCGGATGGTGATAGGGCAGGACGAGTACGGCCGTGTCGAGGCGGATCCGCTCGGTCGCGGCGGCGATGAACGCCAGCACGGTCAGCGCGTCCTGCCAGTAGGGCCCGAGTCGCCCGACCTCGGCGTCCGGCATGCCGAGATGCTCGGAGACCGACACGCTCGCGAATCCGAGAGTGTCCAGCACTGTCAGCATCTGACGGATCTCCCGTGGGGAGAGGTGCCGGGCCCAGGGATACATGTCCGGGAGATGGCTTGTGCCCGGCAGGATGACGTCGAACTTCATGGAGCCTTTCCCCCTCGCATTCCGCACTCCCGCATGGACGGTTCTCCGGTGGCACCCGGACGGTTCCGCGGTTCCGCGGAACCGCGGAAGGCTTCCGCGGCGCCGCGGGTACCCGTGGCGCCGTCAGCCGAACAGCGCTCGGCCGGCGTCGAGCGCGGGGCCCCGCTGTGACCGGACGTCGAAGCCGCCATCGGTCCAACCACGCAGCGCCAGCGTCTCGCCCGGGATGACCGGCCCGGCGAAGCGCCCCTCCAGCAGCGTGAGATCCGCCGGATGTGCCCCGGTCCGCGCGGCGACGACGAGTGTCGACGCGGCGAGAGTGGCCAGCCCGTGCAGGATCGGCCGGTCCTGGCCGATCGCCGCCGCGGCGGCCGGGTCGATATGGATGTGATGCCGGTCCCCCAGCAGTCGGTAGAGCGCCGCGGCGTTGGCGGCGACGGTGAGGTCACACGCCCACTCCGGGTCAACGGCCGGCGCCGGGGGCCGGCCTGGGCCGCGCGCGCCCCCGAAACCGCCCGCCCCGGGCGCGAACAGGGACCAGGTGGCGACGAAGTACCCGCTTTCCACCACGACCTCGAAGACCGCGGCGCCGCCCTTGTCCCACACGTCACCGACCCGCGCCGCCATGGTCAGCTCTCCCTCCGTCGGCAACGGCGCCAGCACCTCCAGCCGCTGGGCGCCGTGCAGCGTCGTGCCGACCTCGAACGCGCCCGCCGCACCGAGCTGGTCCGGTGCCCACTGGGCCAGCGTCAGCGCGAACGGCGGCAGCACCCGCAGCCGCTCCTCGAAGACGAGATCAAGCTGGTCGGCGCGGGCACCGACGGCCAGCGCGAACAGGATGACGTCCCGGTCGACCCACCCGACCGTCCGCTCCCCGAGGGACCGCCCGCGCCAGTCACCAGCGGTCATCCGCGGGCCCCGTAGACCGGCTCGGGGCGCGTGGCCTGCGCCAGCAGGCTGCGCAGCGTGCCCCCGACCGCGGCCGCGTCCCACCGCGCGCCCAGGTCCTTCGCCGGCCCGTGCCGCCAGCCCTCCTCGACGCAGATCCGGCCGCCCTCGATCTCGATCAGCCGCCCGGTGACATCCGCGGCGTCGACGCTGGCGAGCCAGGCCACCACCGGGGAGACGTTGCCCGGGTGCATGGCGTCGAAGCCTTCGGCGGGCGGGGCCATCCGCTGCGCGAACGGCCCCTCGGTCATCCGCGTGCGCGCCGACGGCGCGATGGCGTTCACCGTCACTCCGTACGGACGCAGTTCCTCGGCGGCGACCAGGGTGAGCGCGGCGATCCCGGCCTTGGCCGTGGAGTAGGTGCCCTGACCGACACTGCCCTGCAGGCCCGCGCCGGACGAGGTGTTGATCACCCTGGCCGCCCGCAGCCGCCCCGCCTTGGCCTGGGCCCGCCAGTACGCCGCAGCCTGGCGCAACGGCGCGAAATGCCCGGTGAGGTGGACCCGCAGCACCGCCTCCCACTCCGCCTCGGTGGTGTTCACCAGCATCCGGTCCCGCACGAAGCCGGCGTTGTTGACCAGGATGTCCAGGCTCCCGAAGGTGTCGATCGCCTGCTGCACCAGGGTCTGCGCCGCCGCGAAGTCGGCCACGTCGGCACCGTTGGCGACCGCGATACCCCCGGCGAGCCTGATCGCGTTCGCCACCTCCTCGGCCGGGCCCGCCGACGCTCCCTCACCCGAGCCAGAGGTGCCGAGGTCGTTCACCACGACCGCCGCGCCCTGACGGGCCAGCTCCAGCGCGTGCTCGCGACCGAGCCCCCGCCCGGCGCCCGTCACGATCGCGACCCGGCCACGGAGAATGCCGCTCACCGTTGAATGCCCCTCATACCAGCGCCGCTCCCGTCCGCCGTCGTCGGGTGTTCTCACGGGCTCCGCCCTTGCCGCGCAGGCCTTCCCACCGCGGCTGGCACTGCTACGCTACCAAGCAATCGCTAGGTTAGGAAGACGCTCATGGGCATCACGACCAACCTGCTGGACGGCACGATCGCCGTCGTCACCATGAACTTCCCGCCCGTCAACGCTCTGCCGGTCCAGGGCTGGTACGACGTCGCCGAGGCCGTCCGGGCCGCCGCCGAGACACACCACGCCCGCGTCGTCGTGCTGCGCGCGGAGGGCCGCGGTTTCAACGCGGGTGTCGACATCAAGCAGATGCAGCGGACCGCCGGCTTCGACGCCCTCATCGGCGCCAACCGCGGCTGCCACGCGGCCTTCAAGGCCGTCTACGAATGCCCCGTCCCGGTGATCGCGGCCGTCCACGGGTTCTGCCTCGGCGGCGGCGTCGGGCTGGTCGGCAACAGCGACACCGTCGTCGCCAGCGACGACGCCTACTTCGGCGTGCCCGAGGTCGACCGCGGCGCTCTCGGCGCGGCCACCCATCTCGCCCGGCTGGTGCCCCAGCATCTGATGCGCACCCTGTACTTCACCAGCCGCACCATCAGGGCCGCCGACCTGGTCCAGCACGGCTCGGTGCTGGAGGTGGTCCCCCGCGGGAAGCTCGACGACGCCGCACTCACCGTCGCCCGCGAGATCGCCGCCAAGGACCCCCGGGTGATCCGGGCCGCCAAGGAGGCCCTCAACGGCATCGACCCGGTCGACGTCAACCGCAGCTACCGCTTCGAGCAGGGCTTCACCTTCGAGCTGAACCTCGCCGGCGTCGCCGACGAGCACCGCGACGAGTTCGTCGACAACGCCCGGAAGCCGCGCGCATGACCGTCCAGCGCCTGCGCACCGCCCTGACGGACCTCACCGGCGTACGGCATCCCGTCGTGCAGACCGGCATGGGCTGGGTCGCCGGGCCACGTCTGGTCAGCGCGGTCGCCCGCGCCGGCGCGCTCGGCATCCTCGCTTCGGCGACGATGACCCTGGACGAGCTCGACCAGGCCATCCGCAAGGTCCGGGAACGCACCGACGCGCCGTTCGGCGTCAACCTCCGGGCCGATGCCGGTGACGCCACCGAACGTGTCGACCTCCTCATCCGTCACGGAGTGCGGGTCGCGTCCTTCGCGCTGGCGCCCAGGCCGGAGCTCATCACCCGGCTCAGGGAGAACGGCGTCGTGGTCATGCCGTCGGTGGGCGCCGCGCGGCACGCGAAGAAGGTGGCCGCGTGGGGCGCCGATCTGGTGATGGTCCAGGGCGGCGAGGGCGGCGGGCACACCGGGCCGGTCCCGACCACGCTGCTCCTGCCGACCGTGCTGGACGCGGTCGACATCCCCGTCGTCGCGGCCGGCGGCTACTTCGACGGCCGCGGTCTGGCCGCCGCGCTCTCCTACGGCGCCTGCGGCATCGGGATGGGCACCCGCTTCCTACTCACCAGCGACAGCGCCGTACCCGAACCGATCAAACGCCACTACCTCACCTACGGCCTCGACGGAACCGTCGTCACCACCCGCGCCGACGGTATGCCGCACCGGCTGCTGCGCACGGACTTCATCCGGTCCATCGAGGACACCGGGGCGCCACGGCGGCTCTGGGCGACGCTGCGCCGCACCCGGCAGTTCCGACGCCTGAGCGGGCAGTCCTGGGGTGGGCTGGTCCGCGACGGCTGGCGGATGAAGCGTGCCGGCGATCGTTCATGGGCGCAGCTGGTCCTCGCGGCCAACACGCCGATGCTGCTGCGCGCCGGTCTCGTCGAGGGCGACCTCGGCGCTGGCATGCTGGCCTCCGGTCAGGTCGTGGGCCTGATCGACGATCTGCCCAGCTGCCAGGAGCTGATCGACCTGGTGGTCGGTCAGGCCGTCGAACGCCTCTCGGCCAACGCCACCACGCTGGTCTCGGAGCACTGACCTTTTCCGCCAGCCGAACCAGAAGGGACGGATCGGCTTCGTGAGTGCGACCCGGCCGGAGCCGCGGACCAGGCGTCGCACGGCCTCCGAGGGCACCGGGACCGCCCGGCGCGCGGAGATCCTGGCGATAGCGGCACAGCTCTTCGCGACCCGGGGCTTCCCGCAGACGACGGTGCGCGATATCGGCGACGAGGCCGGAATCCTCTCCGGCAGCCTTTACCACCACTTCGACTCCAAGGAGGCGATGCTGGCGGAAATCCTACGTGACTTCATGGAGAGCCTGCGCACCCGCTTCGCCGAGGTCGTCACCCAGGACCGTCCACCACGGGCCAGGCTCGACGAGCTGGTGCGCGGGAGCTTCGCCACCATCCATCAGCAGCCGCACGCGGTGGCGCTGTACCAGAAGGAGTCCGGCGCGCTCGCCGGCGTGCCGGAGTTCCGTTTCGTGAGCCAGATCAGCCTGGAGATCGAGAAGATGTGGGTCGACGTCATAGTCGCCGGCCAGCAGGTCGGTGATTTCCGTACCGGCCTCGACCCGCAGCTGACCTACCGTTTCATCAGGGACGCGGTCTGGACCTCCGTCCAGTGGTACCGGCCGCGCGGCCGGCTCCGGCACGACGTCGTCGCGGACCAGTACCTGCTGCTTCTCCACGGCGGCCTACTGGCGGACGGCACCGATTCGGCCTGACACCGGCCCGGCCTCGTCCGCCAGCGGGCGATGAGCTCCTCCGGCCTCAGCGGGGAGCCATTCTCAGTGCGCCGTCCATGCGGATCACCTCGCCGTTGAGGTAGTCCTGGTCGATGATCGACAGCGCCAGCCTCGCGTATTCATGTGGCTGGGCGAGCCGCTTCGGGAACGGCACCGACGCCGCGAGACCGGCGCGGAACTCGTCCGAGACCGTGGCCAGCATCGGAGTCTCCACGATTCCCGGAGCGATGGTGCAGACCCGGATTCCGTACTGGGCGAGATCACGCGCGGCCGCGATGGTGAGCCCGACCACGCCCGCCTTCGAGGAGGCGTAGGCGGCCTGCCCGATCTGGCCCTCGAACGCCGCGATGGAAGCCGTGTTGACCACGACCCCGCGCTGGCCGTTCTCGTCCGGCTCGGTGGTGGCGATCACTCGCGCGGCCGTGGAGAGCACCGCGAACGTGCCGACGAGGTTGATCTGGATGATCTTGGCGAACAGGTCGATGTCGTGCGACTTGCCCTTGCTGAGGATACGCTGCGAGGGGCCGATCCCGGCGCAGTTGACCACCGTGCGCAGCGGCGGGCCCTCCCCTGCCGCCGCCTCCACCGCCGCGGTGACCTGCGCCGGGTCCGTCACGTCGGCACCCAGGTACTGGACGCCGGTGACCGACGGAGCCTTCTCGATGGACGACGGCAGGTCGAGCGCGAAGACGGTCGCGCCCTTCTCGGCGAGAGCGGCGGCGGTGGCCGCCCCCAGACCGGAAGCGCCGCCGGTGACGATGGCGGCGGTGTCGGTGAGCTTCATTGCGCGGCTCCGGGTGTGCGTTCGGCGATGTGGACGGTGGCGGGGCGACCGGCCGCGAGCGCGCGGCCGACCACCATGCGCTGGATCTGGTTCGTTCCCTCGAAGATCTGCATCACCTTGGCTTCCCGCATGTAGCGCTCGACCGGGAAGTCGCGGGTGTAGCCGTAGCCGCCGAGGACCTGGACCGCGTCGGTGGTCACCTTCATCGCGTTGTCCGTCGCGACCAGCTTGGCGATGCTCGCCTCGGTGGCGAACGGCAGGCCCAGGTCACGCAGCCGCGCGGCGGCCAGCGTGGTCGCCCGCGCGGAGCCGACGGCCGCGGCCATGTCGGCGAGCAGGAAGGCGAGGCCCTGATGGTCGATGATCGCCTTGCCGAAGGCCTCCCGTTCCTTCGCGTAGGCCACCGCGTGGTCGAGCGCGCCCTGGGCCAGCCCGGTCGCCACCGCGGCGATGCCCAGGCGACCCGAGTCCAGGCCGGCGAGCGCGATCGACAGGCCCTCACCCTCCGCGCCGATCCGGCGCTCGACGGGCACCCGCACCGCGTCGAACCGCATCGTGGCCGTGTTCGAGCCGGTCAGGCCCATCTTGTGCTCGGGCGGGTCGGCGGACAGGCCCGGCGTGCCCGCCGGCACGAGGAAGCAGCTGATCCCCCGCCGCTCGTCGCTGGTGCGCGCCATGACGGTGTAGAAGTCGGCGTCGCCGCCGTGGGTCGTCCAGGCCTTGGCGCCGTTGATCACGTAGTCGTCGCCGTCACGGACGGCACGGGTACGCATCGCGGCCGGGTCGCTGCCGGCGTGCGGCTCGGACAGGCAGTAGGCGCCGAGCAGGTCGCCGCCGAGCATCTCCGGCAGCCACCGCTCGCGCTGCTCCTCGCTGCCGAAGTGGGCGAGCGGGAAGCACGACAGCGCGTGCACCGACACGCCGACCCCGACGCTCGCCCAGACGGCGCCGATCTCCTCGAGCGCCTGCAGGTAGACCTCGTACGGCTGACCACCGCCGCCGTACTTCTCGGCGTAGGGCAGGCTGAGCAGCCCGGCGGCGCCGAGCAGGCGGAACAGGTCCCGGGGGAAGCTGGCGTCCCGCTCGGCGTCGACCACGCGGGGGGCGAGCTCACGCTCGGCCAGGTCGCGGGCGAGACGGATCAGTTCCGCGGCCTCGGCGGTGGGCACGACCGGACGATTGGGCATGGTCACCTCAGGGCTACTCGGTCGATCTACCTGGCAGCGGCCACCCGACGGGGACGCCTCGGCACCGGGCGGTTCCGCGGCACCGCCCGATACTCCCGACAGTACCACGGTACCCGTTCTGGTACCCGACACCTGGTACGCTGCGACGATGGCGGATCGGATGCGGGCACAGCCGCCCACGCGCACCGACCTCCGCCGGCAGGAACTGCTCGCGGAGCTGACGACACTGTTCCTGCGCGAGGGGTTCTCGGTCTTCAGCCTCGCGATGCTCGCCGAACGCCTCCACTGTTCCAAAACCACGCTCTATCTGGTGGCGGGCAGCAAGGAGCAGATCGTCGTCGCCACCGTCCGGCACTACTTCCGCACCGCGGCGGAACGCATCGAGACGCTCGTCGCCGCCTCCGACGATCCGGTGCGAAGGCTGCGCGGCTACCTGCTCGGCGTGAGCGCCGAGCTGAAACCGGCGTCGGAGGCCTTCTACGCCGACCTCACCGCCTTCGCGCCCGCCGACGCGGTCTACCAGGAGAACACCGTCCACGCCGCCCGCCGGGTACGCGAGCTCGTGGACGAAGGTGTGGCCGCCGGGGTCCTGCGCCCGGCCCACGCGGCGTTCGTCGGCGCGGCCGTCACCCAGGTGATGACGGCGATCCAGCGCGGCGACATCGCGGCGGCGACCGGCCTCAACCACGCGGACGCCTACCGCGAGCTGACCGATCTCGTTCTCAACGGCCTGGGCACCGGCACCTGACCACCGGACCTCGCCCGACGTTCGGTGCCGGCCGTTCGGTGCCCGACGTTCGGCGCCAGCCGTTCGGCGCCTGCCGTCTCCCGCTCTCGTCGCCGCCTTCGTGCGACGTCCCGACTTGTCGCAGCCGGGGAGTATTGTTCGGCCCGTCATGATCACTGCTCGCCGTGAACGAGGCGGTCAGCAGGCCTCCCCGCGCGCCGCGGCAACGCCCGCCGCGGGCAGGCAGAGAAAACGGGAGGAACACCGATGGTGCGGGAAGTGATCTCGATCATCAACATCTGGTGCGACAACACCGGCCGGCACCCCACGGACAAGGCCGCCGCGAAGAGGTCGGTGGCACTGGCCTACGACGGCAAGCTCGTCCGGCTCGACCTGTGCGACGAGTGCCGAGACGAGATGGCGGCCGTCCTCGACGAATACGCGGGCTACGGCCAGGTCGTCGACGCGCCCCGCTCAGGCCGGCTCGACACGGCCTGGACAGCGGTGGAGGACAACAACGCCACGGATGAGGACACCTCGGCGGCCACGCCCCCGGCCTCCGCCTCGAAGCCGGCGTCGAAGCGCTCGTCATCCCCGTCGGCCTCCGGCGCCCGCCGCTCCCGCACCGCCACGCCCACACCGCCCGCGCCCGCACCGGAACCCGCCATCTGACCTCCTGCCGGGCTTGACCCCCACCCGCGACCATCGTAGGTTTTCGACGATCCGAAGGTTGGATTTCGAATATTCGATGACACCAGCTCTGAAGGCGGTGGCGCAGTGAGTGTCGTGACCAGCAGGCACGGCCGGGTTCTGATCATCCGGATCGACCGGGAGCACAAGCGCAACGCGCTCAACGCCGAGGTCACCGCCGGTATCGACCAGGCCATGAACGAGCTGGAGGACGACCCCGACCTGTGGGTCGGCATTCTCACCGGCGGCCCCCGGATGTTCTCCGCGGGTGCGGATCTCGCCACCGGCCCGGGTGAGCCCACCGAACGCGGCGGCCTCGTCGGGATCATCCACCGCCGGCGGGTCAAGCCGATGATCGCCGCGGTCGAGGGGCTGGCGCTGGGCGGCGGGGTCGAGCTCGTGCTGTGCTGCGACATGGTCGTCGCCGCCCGCACCGCCCAGTTCGGGCTCCCCGAGGTCAAGCGCGGGCTGATGCCCGACTTCGGCGGCGCCTTCCGCGTCACCCGGGTTCTGCCCCGCAACATCGCCAACGAGATGCTCGCCACCGGCGACAACCTCACCGCCGAACGCGCCGAACGGCTCGGTTTCGTCAACCACCTCACCGAGCCCGGCGCCGCCCTGGACGGCGCGCTCGCCCTCGCCGAGCGGATCGTCGCGAACGCGCCGCTGGCCGTCCGCGCCGCACTCGGCACCGCCCACCGGGAGGTCGCGCCCGACGAGACCGCAAGCTGGGAGTACAGCGACGCCACCCACGCGGAGCTACTGAAGACGGCCGACCTCACCGAGGGCCTGGCGGCCTTCTTCGAACGCCGCCCACCCACCTGGAAAGGCGAGTAACACAGGGGACTTACAAAACATCTAAATATTTACTAGGCTCTCGCTCCTGGAGTTCGACGGAGGAGGCATGGTGACGCTTCGGGTGGTTCACAGCGGCACGGGACTGATCGGCCGAGCAACGCTGGACGGCATTCTCAACCACCCGGACCTCGAGTTGGTGGGCATGTTCGTCCAGTCCCCGGAGAAGATCGGCAAGGATGCCGGCGAGTTCGTCAGGCGCCCCGCGACCGGCGTCATCGCCACCAACGACTGGGACGAGCTCCTCGACCTGGCGCCGGACTGCCTGTCGTACCAGAGCGACAGCATCGGGCGTGAGGTCGACGCGGCGAACGACGTGTGCCGCTTCCTCGAAGCGGGCGTCAACGCCGTCACCGCCTCGATCTTCGCCTGGGGATACCCGGCCGACGTGCCGGCGCGGTTCGCCCACGTCCACGACGCCTGCGCCCGCGGGAACAGCAGCGCCTACTTCTCCGGCTCGGACCCGGGCTGGGCGACCACCGACCTGGCCCTCGCCGCCTTACGGATGGCCGACGAGGTCGAGTGCATCCGAGTCTGCGAGCTCGGCTACTGGGGCGGTTACACGGCGGAGTACGTCTGCCGGGAGTACTTCGGGTTCGGCCAGCCCTCCGGCTTCGAGCCGATCCTCGTCAAAGGTGGCTTCCTGCGCCAGATGTGGGAGCCGACCCTGAAGGAGCTCTGCGACGCGATGGGCGTCGAGATCGAGGACTGGAACATCGTCTACGAGTCCGACTCGCTCGACCACGACGTGACGACCGGCTTCGGTGTCGTCCGGGCCGGCACCGCCTCCGTCATCCGCTTCGAGCTGCAGGCGCTCAACGGCGGACGTCCCGTCGCGGTCGTCGAGCACGTCGACCGGGTCGGCATGGGCGCCGGCCCGCAGTGGAAGGCTCCCTTCGGCCCGGAGGTGTTCGCGTTCCGGATCGAGGTCGAAGGCCGCCCGTCGTTCACCCTCGAGCACCAGGTGTCGAGCCGTCCGCACGGGTCCGACGCAGGCGCCGCGGGCGACCCGAGCGGCAGCCTCATGCGCGGCGGGCTCGTCATGGCCGGGAAGAGCACGGCCATGCCGCTCGTGAACGCCATCCCGGCGGTGTGCGCCGCCCGGCCCGGCCTGCTCGGCCCGCGCGACATCGGCCATCCCGTCAGCCGCAACGTGCGCCGCACGGCACCGGCCTGAGCAACTGGGGAAACATCATCCCATGACGATGGAGCTTGATCTCACCGGCCGCCGGGCACTCGTCACCGGCGCGGGCCAGGGCGTGGGCCGGGGAATCGCCCTCGGCTTCGCCGCCGCGGGCGCCGAGGTCGTCGTGAACGACCTTCGGCCCGAGCGCGTGGCCGAGGTCGTCGACGAGATCGCGGCAGCCGGTGGCAGCGCGCTCGGGAGCCCGTTCGACGTCACCGACTACGCGGCGGTCACCACCGCCATCGAGGCGCTCGGCGGAGTGGACGTCCTGGTGAACAACGCCGGGAACGCGGGGGCGGAGGGCTGGTCCGGCCTGGCGAGGTTCGTCGACACCGAGCCCGCGCAGTGGGAGCCGTTCCTGCGGGTGAACCTCTACGGAGTCCTGCACTGCTGCCGGGCCGCACTGCCAGCGATGATCACCAGAGGCTTCGGCCGCGTGATCACGATCATCTCGGACTCCGGCCGCACCGGCGAGGCGAACATGGCCGCCTACGCCACGGCGAAGGCAGGTGCCGCCGGCCTCACACGAGCACTCGCGCTGGAGAACGGCCGCCACGGCATCACCGTCAACAACATCTCGCTGGGCACCATGCGCACGCCGGTGACCGAACAGACCTGGTCCGACCCCGACAACCCGACGGCCAGGAAGCTGATGGCCCGCTACGCCATCCGGCGCCCCGGCCTGCCCGAGGACGTCGCCGCGCTCGCGGTGTTCCTCGCGAGCCCGCAGGCCTCCTGGATCACGGGCCAGACCTATCCACTCAACGGCGGTATCTCCTTCGCGCAGTGAGATCTCAACCGTGGCCGGTACCGCTTCTGACCAGCCACAGTGCGTGGGTCTGGGCAGTTCCGCTGAACCGCCCCGTGCCCGTCGTGGGTGGTCGCGGTCGGACCTGCTGCCACCACCGTCAGCGCTGGAGGCGGGGTTGGGTTGCGCCTGGGTCGTGAGAACTGTCGGTGGTCGGTGTGACGATGCGCGGGACCGATGGACCGACGACACCCCTGGCCCGGTGACCCTCATGATCAAAATTGCTGCTGTTCCTCCTGACGACACCCCCACCGCCGATACCGCCGCTGCCGCTGCCGCTGCCGATGCCGCTGCCGGCGATGCTGCCTTCCTGGTGGATCCCGAGGCCGTCCCGATCGCGGAGCTGGAGACCGCGATCTGCCAGTGGGCCGGCCGGATCGCGGCCGCGACGTGCGCCTGGCTATGCGCACGATCATGCCTGCCATCTACGGGCCCACAGCGTCGTACACTCCGCACATGTCCGGTTACGTCCCGGTCGCGGTCTACGTCCGGATCTCCTATGACCGGTACGGCAAGCGGCACGGGGTCAGTGACCAGACCTCCGACGTCATCGACCTCATCGAGCGGACCCCCGGCCTGGTGTTGGGGGAGGTCTACGAGGACAACGACATCTCCGCGTTCAACAAGGACGCTGAGCGCCCGGAGTACAACCGGCTGATCCGGGACGTCCGGGCGGGCAGGTGGACGGCTGTGGGCTGTGTCCGGGGCAGCCGTCTCGTCCGGCAGCGTCTGCAGCGGGCGGAGTTCATCGACCTGATGGAGTCGGTGCACGGCAAGGTCTACACGACCGACGGGACGGTCTACGACTTCGCCAGTGAGGTCGGCCGGGGCCAGTTCGACTCGGATGGGGTGAAGGACACCAACGAGTCGGAGAAGATCTCCGCGCGGGTGACCCGCGCGCACGTCCGGATGGCGGACCAGGGCCGGTTCCCGGGCGGGAAGCGGCCGTACGGCTATCAGCGCAAGCGCGAGATCATCGGCGATGAGATCGTGGTGACCTGGCTGATCCAGCCGGAGGAAGCCGAGATCCTGCGGGAAGTGGCCCGGCGGGTGATGCGCGGCGAGTCGGTGCACGCGGTCGCGATGGACCTCAACCGGCGCGGCGTGCCGACCGCGCAAGGTCGGAAGTGGTGGGACGGCCCGGTGCTGGGACGGATGCTCGTCCGGCCGGGCATCGCCGGGCTGCGCAGCTTCAAGGGCTACGACAACATCGTGGCCCCGGGCGATTGGGAGCCGATCCTGCCGGTGGAGGAGTGGCAGGCGTTGAAGGCCACCATCGAGGAGCGGGCGGCCCGCCGGATCGTGCCCGGCAACGAGGTGAAGCAGCTCCTCGCCGGGTTCATGGTCTGCGCGACCTGCGGCACCCGGATGCGTAGCTCCGTCAGCAGCCGGCGGCCGGATGCGTTCCGGTGCTCGGTGATCGGCGACTCGTGCGCGACGAAGGTTCACGTACCGGCACGGCCGGTCGAAGACCTGCTGACCGACCTGATCGGACGCCGGTTGCGGGAGTACGCCGAGTACACGGCCGAGGAGGGTCCGTCGACCAGCGCGGCGAAGCTCGCGGAGCTGGCGTCGCGGATGGACCGGCTAGCCGGAATGTGGGCGCGCGGTGAGCTGTCAGACGAGGCGTACGGCAGCGCGCACCGCGCCGCGGAGACCGAACGCAACGACCTGCGCCGGCAGGCCGAGCAGGAGGCCCTGCGGCGGGTCGTCCTGCCCGGCCCGGACGCGATCGCCGCGTGGGAGTCGGGTGACCTGATGCGGCGCCGGTCGATTCTCACGCTGCTGGTCGACCGGATCGTGGTCGCACCGACCCGGTCGGGGCGTAAGCCGTTCGACCCCAACCGGGTGACGGTGCACTGGCGGCAGCACGAGACCGACGCCGCCGATCTGGATTAGTCGTCGGCGGGCGGGTCGTGCAGGATGCGCGCGATCCGGGCCCGTACCGGCGCGGGTAAGTCCGGTGCACGGGCGAGTGTCTCGGTGAGCCATCGTTCCCGGGCGTCGTCCGTGCCGGGGGTGGGCGCCGGGTCGGGTGTCCGCTGGGTGGGGATCGTGGTCGTCGTTGCAGCCGCGCCGGTGACGGCGCGGCTGTTGCGTTTCCGGGTACGGGTCCGTCGTGTCGTGCGTGTGCAGGCGAGGTCGGGCGACGCGACCGTGGTGGCCTCCAGAACGGCGAAACGGGGCAGACACGCCACCGCCCGCCGGGCAGGTGCTGCCGGGCGGGCGGGTCCAGAACCGGAGAACGCCGATCAACCCTGACCGACAGCATCTCCCACTTATTACAACGAATGGCGACCTTGAATTAATCCCATTTCCGGGCGCGGAGTCCGGCCACCGGCGGACCCGGGGCCAATCGGTGCGCCGTGCGGCGCGGCCCGGTGAGTGTCAGGCGATGGTTGAACTGGCCTGCAGGGCGCTGTGAGCCGGGTTCAGTCGTTCGTGGTGTCGGTGTCGGGATGGGGCCCAGTCATCCGGTCTGGCTCTGCGCCGAGGAACCACGCGACTGGAGCGTCGCTGGCTGGATCGGCGACGCGCCGCACACGCCCAGGCCGCCCTGGCGACGCTGGCCGGGCAGGTTCGGCGGTTGGGGCGGAGCCCATGACGAAGGTGCCGATGACGGTCACGCCGTCCTGCTCGTAGACCGGGATCAGGGTTCGCTCTCCGGCCGCACGCCGTGCTTCGGCTTTCCTGTTCCATTCGGCCCGTTCAGCGGGCGGCAGATCGGTACCGCGCGCAGCTTCCATTTCGGTCCGCCTGATGTAGCCGCGCTTCCCGTCCCTGAGCCCAGCCGAGATCAGGTCCGGCCAGTCGCTTTGAGGCAGGCCGAGCTTCACGGCCGGCACTGCCGAGCCGTAGGTCTCTCCGGCCGCATTGGTCGGCCAGACTGGTCGTGACTCATCATCGGGCATAGCGCCATCGTCTACGCCCATCCCGCCGACGCCGTGCGCCGCCCCCGACGCCAGGCCCGGGTCGCCGCGATCAGTTGGAACGGACACTTGAGGGGCCACCCCAGGCCAGACCGGATGACGTAAGGCCACCACCACAGACGCAAGACCAGATGCGGCGACGCTTGACGAGTGAGGTAGCGCGCTGGCCGCCACGGGTAGCGGTGGCGCTACCCGTGGCGCTACCGGTCAGACCGGGTCTGACCTGCGGACATCGGCGAAGGTAGCGGGTAGCGGCCGGCACCGCCGACCGGCCGCGATCGGCCGTAGATGGGGGTGCGCCGGGCGGCATTGCCGCTACCGCTACCACCGGCGGCCCGCCCGGCCGATGGTCGCGCCCATCGACAACCTTGACAATCAATCACTCTAAGCAACTATCGCAAGCGGGAGGGTCGGACCGGCCTGCCGCACGCGTCCCGGCACGAGGAGGGGTCAGATACGCGTTTCGGCGGCTTTTCGCGGATCCGACGAGGCACCCGCTAACACGCTAAGTCCCAGCTCAGAAGCACTATGGCCCGCTAACGGTGGTGCTAACAGTTAGCACCCCTGCCGCTAACAACTCGTGCTCCCGACGACGCGCCGACCATTACGATTCGTAGTCGGAATGGTCGTGCGCACCGGCCGAAGTGACCACGACGCGCACCCCGGGGCTTCGGCACCAGCCGACCAACAAACCGCGCACCGTCGCCGGGCGCACCGCGGCCGAGAACCGGTCCGCCGCAACCTGCACCGATCATCACGTGATGACCGTGGCGCCATGCGCGACCGGTAAGGACATCCACGGGGGCCACGGCCCGCGAACGCGCCGAGACCGTCCCCAGATGCACCGTACGGCCACCCCGCCGGCTACCTTCGGTGATCGACCGCGCGGCGGACGTCCGATCGCCAGACGGTTTGCAGTCGGACGCGGGGAGAGGTCTCAATGCTGGTTTTCCCCGGTTCTCGCGATTCCGCCGACCTGGCCGCTTACACGAAAACACCCAGCTCAAAGCCAGTTTCACCCGCTTTACAGGGGTGCTTACGTAAGCAGCCGTGCCGCTTGCGGCAAGCACCAGCGACCCGCGCCCAACGCAGCCTCATTCGTCACTGTCCGCCAGCTCTCCGGGAGCAGGAGGGGCTGTCGGGCGACGACCGACGGTCGGATCTCAGGCCACAGTTCACGTGCCGTCGTCAGGGGCAGGCCGACGGCGGGCGATCCACTCCTGAACGTCCGACGGGCGCCACAGCCGGAAGTGCCGGACGGTCTGCACCGGGACCGGGAAGTCCGGCCGGTGCGAGAGCTGACGCGCCCGCTCTGTCGTGACCCCAAGCTCCTTGGCGATGTCGCCGGTCGTCCACAGCGATTCGTCGGTCACGGGCGCGATGGTATAGCCCAACCCCAAACAGCCACCTACTATTGGGGTTGCCCTACCCCAAGAGGTCCACGCAGCGGTCCGAGGTCAGTGCTGGCACACCGTCCCCGGACCTGGACCACACCCCTGCCACTGACAGGAGACGTGACCCTGTGCCCAGTATTCAGCCCCCCGACCACGGCCCCTGGCGCAACCCGTTCGACGGGCAGCGCTTCGTGTCCGTCCGCCGCACCGACCGGGGACTCTACGAACTCACCCTCACCCCCGGCGCCGACCTCCACGACCTCATCGACGTCACCGCAACCCTGCCCCGCGTCGTCTACCTCGACCACCGACCCGCAGAACCCACCGACCCGACCGTCATCCTGACCTTCGGCCCTATCCCCACACCCGCCCGGCGCCCGGCCCACCCCGACACCGACGGCCCCGTCGGCTGGACACCCACCGTCGACACCACCACCGACCCCCCGACGCTGGCCGAGGCCGACTTCCGCTCCATCCTCGACGCCCGGATCTACCGCCTGTACGGACGCCACCTCAACGACATCGCCCACCCGACCACGTAGATCGTCTAGCAGGCAGGAAGGGGCGCCCCCGGGCGCCCCTTTTCACATCTCTGGGGCAGTGCGCCAGACAGCTGCTAGACCACTAGAGCCCAGTTCACGGCTCCAATCAACCGCTAGACCACCTGCTAGACCTAGCATCCCCACCTGCTAGACCTAGCAGGGCCCCCTGTACAGAGCAGGTGCCCCCAGCAGCGTCCGCCAACGCGTTCGGGAACCTCTATGCACGCCCGATTCGAGGAATTCCCTGCGAGCCGACCAACTGTAGAACGCCGTCCGAGTGGCAGGCTCCGCCGTCAGACTCCACCCACCACCGAGACGATCTTCCGGCGAGCGTGTTGCGAAGGCTACAGCGCGGTCGAACGCGCCGAGATGAGTCCGCCAGCGGACCCTTGCGTCGTAGTTCGCGCGAAGAGCGGGGCGCAGCGGATCGCGCACAGTCGGTCGAAGCGTCCGATGCGCCATATTGACGGCAAGTAGCTCACTGGGCACACTGTGCGTGGAGTTGACTGGATCTGCCGGGGGGAAAATTGAAAGTCAACATATTTTTGATTCCGCCTAGAAGTGTTCCCGACATGAAAGAGAAATTTGAGGATGTCGGGCTTCAGGTAATTCACAGTGGAAGTCTTTCGGGCTGGTCATCCTCTTTCTATTTTTCGGGAAACGAAGAGGCGATGCCATGGGTCGAGATATACGCAGAGTTCTTCCCTGAAGGTGTAGATCCGCTAAATCGAACGTACTATGCGGCCTATGTGCTGGAGAAAGGACTACACTGCTTCGTAATCACGTACGGAAAAAGTCATTTCTATGTGCGACCATTTTGCGATCATGATTTCGGCATTGAGATGGCGAAGCGTGTAGCAGATCCAGACTGGATTAGACAGAAGTCCTCAAAAAGGTTCGCCGGTCGTAGGCGAAAGGAGATAAACGCCTACATCAGCAACAGTGCACTTGAGATCGAAAGCGGCGAGTCAATCGACTATCTCCATGCCACACTGGCGGATGAGCTAGAGGAGAGCTTCGGAAAATACGGAAAATTTGGTTCTTCGATACTCATTAATCCTTCCATCGGAAAAGAAGACCTAGGAGTACTCCTAGACAGGATCGTGTCAACCCTTCGAGAGGCGTCCCGCTTCACACTCCCACGAACAACTTACATAACCGATGAGAACGAGATCCAGAAATACGATGCGCGACTCCGTGCTTCCATCCTTGGCCGCGAGCCGGAACAAGCGGAGTTCAGTGGAGCAAGCCATGAGATTGTCGGCGTCGATTTCGTGTTCAGTGGGAATGAAGACTTCTCACTCTATGCCCGGGGGCACAGAAAGGTTGCCGTCGACGAACTCGACATGAACTCGCTCCGGCAATATATTCGAGTTCAAGGGGTACCCTCGGATAAAGTTCTCGACATTAGGGTAAAGGTCGACCGGGAGGGCCAGAAATCCTACTCGCGGAGCCTTAAAGCGTCGCTCGACTTTGTGGTCGATGGCGCAAATGTCACTCTCGCTCAAGGGAAATGGCTCCGATTCAACGAAGATTATCTCAACCAACTCAATGCGCAGGTCGACCGGATCCTTATCGAAGAGGTTGAGCCGGACCTTCTCGTGATCGTCGGCGAGGAAGAGGATCTTAACGCCGCCGCGACAGAGAGGCACGGCTACACGTCGGCGGACAAGGATTTCTCGAAAATTAAGGTAGGAAAAGGGACTCTAGTAGAGGCCTGGGACCTCTATCGCGATACAACAGCGTACGCCGTGAAGTTCGGGAAATCTCAGAAGCTTGGCTACGTCGTCGACCAGGCAATGAATGTGCTCGAAATCCTGCGGAACAACGCCAATACGGTTGAACTTGATATAAATCTCAAAGCTTACACCCTCTGGCTCGGGTTCGATCTAGTCAAAGTACCCGAATCCCTGTCGGCTTCAAAGTCGATCATCCTGAAACAAAAGATTGACGCCTGGGCTAGGCAGTGCCGAAACATGAACATCGAGCCGCGCATAAAAATGTCGCTGTGCCGCAAGAAAAGCAGGGATCAGCTAGTATGAGCGGCGGCGCATTCACCGACGTGACTGCACTTCCTCAAGTGCAGTTGCATTTCATCTACACGCCCCGAACCTGATGCGCGCGAGGCTTTGATGTCGCAAAATAATTCTATGCCGCGCCTCAATTTTGTACATTAGTCTTAATTCGGCGACTTTTCGGATAGCGCTTCATCGACACCGGACTCTCGGATCATCGGCTCGCAGCCGCCGACCTTCGTGAAAATCGTCCACGCAATTAGTTCGCAGGTCTCGCGGGTGATGCGCCGCGTGATCCGCTGGGTTCGGTCTTCCACTTCCAGGGGAAGAATAACGTTTGGGTCTTGCAGTTTCTCGTGTGCCCAGATGTGGGCTTCGTTCCAGGTGGCGAAGATAGCGACCTGGACTCCGTAACCGTTCAGGACGGCGTAGGGTCGGATGCGTTGGGCTACGGCTTCGCCGAACGTCCTTCCTCTCGGCCGGTGATCTTTGCTAGCTGGTCCTTGATCCACCTGACTTCCTCCGTGGCGTTTTCGGCTCGCTCCATCAGCGCGGCGTATTCGAGGGGTTCGACGGGAAGGCGGTCTCGGTAACCGATGAGCCTGCCTTCCAGCTCCTCCACCGCGGTCACGGCGACGTCACCCTGCAAGTTCAAAAGCCTCAGCGGGAGATCGGCGCCGAGCTTAGGTGCGCCCGAACGGCCACCGCTTATCTGTTCCACTGCCTGCCCTTTCTTTCGCCCGGGGTATCGCGTGGAGCGGCACCCGAGGCCGAGGAGCGCACCGCCGCATGCTGGTGTGCGGCCTTCTCGACCCGGCCCCGGGGCCTGAGGCAAGCGTGGGATCAACAGCTCGTGATCACTAGAACGGGCACGCATGACCGGCATGCGCCGGGCGCATAGGCGACCGACCGTGGTGGATAGACTACGCAGGCAAGATCCGGACCCGGGAGGTCATGAAGGGGCGCCCTTGCGATGAGCGACCACGACGGCGATTCTCGCTACTGTCGGTGCGGAACCCGCCTTGCTCGCGATAACGACCGGGGATCATGCGGACCCTGTCAGCGTCAGGCGCGCAACCTCGGCACTGGCGCACCGCAGGTACCGGCCGGATTCTGGGACGCGTCCGAGCAACTCCGGGACGCCCTCGATGAACGCCACCTGGGCCGAGTGATCACGGCCTACCGCAACCATCCCCACCACCCGGTTGCCCTGTCACAGGAGACGGTCGCCGGATGGATGGGCATCACGCAGACGCGGCTCAGCAGAATCGAATCGGGCGATCCGATCACCGATCTCACGAAGCTCATCCGATGGGCCGAGGCTCTGCGCATCCCGGAAGACCTGCTGTGGTTCAAACTCCCATCACGACGCACCGGCAAGCCGTCCCAGACCGGCACCGACGCCAGACCATCGGCCGCGCCGGAGTTTCCCGGCGTCGCCGGACCGGCGGGTGCGGGCGGCACGAGTCCGCCGGTTGATCAGTACCGGGTTATCGCCGATGTAGGGGAGGTGGTCATCGTGGCCATCGACCGGCGCACCTTCCTCGCCGGAAGCGGCGCGGGATTCCTGGTCGGGGGCAAGGTCATGCCCCTGGCGTCGTATCAGCAGGTCGCGCCCGAGGCCATCGAGCACCTGGCCGCCCAGCTTGACGGCTACTACCGTGCCGACGCCGCACTCGGCCCGCACACCGTGATCCCGTCGGTGCTCGTGCAGCAGGAGCTGATCCGGCAGTTCTTGCGGGTCGCACGGGGGCCCGAACGGCAGGCTTTGCTGCGTACCAGCGTCGCCTACGCGGGTCTGACGACCTGGCTGTACCAGGACGCCGGAGACCTGGCGACCGCGTCGCAGTGGGCGAACCAGGCGCTCGAACTCGCCCACCGCGTGGGAGACACCCAACTCGTGCGGCACACGCTGACCAACAAGGCGATGATCTGCACCGACCAGCAGGACGGACCGGGCGCACTCGACCTGACCAGTGCCGCGCTGGCGGATGAGGACAGTCTCTGCGCGAAGGTCCGGGTGCAGGCGATGCAGCAGACCGCCCACGGCTACGCCCTTATCGGTGACCGGCGCGGAGCTGACTACGCCCTGGACAAGGCCGCCGCGCTGCTCTCGCGCGTCGATGACGACTACCCGTGGTTCAACGCCTGCCGACGTACCCCCGGCTACATCGAGGTCCAGCGGGCCACCTGCTACAACCGCCTCGGCCTCGGTCGCGAAGCCCTGCCCCTGTGGGAGCAGGTCATCTCGGCTCTGCCCACCACGGCCCGCCGTGACAAGGGTGTGTACCGGGCCCGGCAGGCCACCGCGCACGCTCAGGCCGGGAATCCGGACGCCGCCGCGGACGCTGTGACGCATGCCGTCACCGTCGCTCGGGAGACGAGTTCGGCGCGGCTTCGGCAGGAACTCCACGGGGTGTGGCGCCACCTCACACCGTGGCATGACCATGAGCCCGGACGGCAGGTCAAAGCTCTGCTGGCGACGCTGTAGGAAGGGACACGAGCATGGGACTGCGCGACCCGCTACCGGCCGACGAGGTCACCCGACGTCTCGCCGCGCTGGACGGATGGGTGAAGGCCACCGATCGCGAAGAGATCCACAAGACGTTCCCCGTGGAGTACTACGCCGCGATCACAGCTCTCGGAGCGGTGGCCGAGTCCGCGAAGGAACTGGAGCACCACCCCGACGTCGAACTGCACTGGGGAGAGCTGACCTTCAGCCTCACCACCTACAGCGCCGGGCAGCGCATCACCGAACTCGACTTCCGGCTGGTCGACCGCATCGAAAGCGTGCTGGCCGGCTACGTCCAGACGGAAGCGGCCGGATAGCCGGAGTGCACCGACCGGCGGGCGGGCCACCTGACCTGCGTAAACGGACCGTCCGCCGCCGTCCGGTCAATACCCCAACGAATGCAGCCATGATCGCGTAAACTGCTGGCTCGGCCTGCTCGCCGCCTTCGACCGCCATCGCGGCTGGTCCGGGATCGGGATGCGGTCGTGCGCGCACTGGTTGTCCTGGCGGTGCGGGCTGAGCCCGCGCACCGCCCGTGAGCATCTCGCGACCGCGCACGCCCTCGAGCAGTTGCCCGCGATCCGGGCCGCGTTCGCCGCGGGAACCCTGTCGTACTCGAAGGTCCGGGCGATCACCCGGGTCGCGCGTCCCGACACCGAGCGGACCTGGCTCAACCACGCCGAGCACTGCACCGCCGGCGCGTTGGAACACCTGGTCGGTGCCTACCGGCAACGCAACGCCGACCCCGACGACCGGGCCCGTACCCGGGCCGCCCGCCGGGTGTCGTGGCGCACCGACGAGGACGGCATGGTCCACCTCACCGCGGTCCTCCCCGCCGACGAGGGCGCGCGGCTGATAGCGGCGATCGAGACCGCCCGCGACAGCCTCACCACCACCGAACCCAGCCCAGCACCACCCAGCCCAGCCAACCCCGGCACCGCGGAACCGGCCACCGAGCCCACCACGGACGAACGCCCCCACCCCGAACCGGAACCAGCACCGGAACCGGACTCGGGGCCGGGGCCGGGGCCGGGGCCGGGGTGTCAGGGTGACGCCGACGGTCTCGTCGCGCTCGCCGAAAGCTTCCTGCACCACGGCCCACCCGGACTCCTCCGGCCCGCGCACACCCTCGTCCTGCACCTGCGCCCCACCGACCTGCGGCCAGGCACCACCGACACCGCCACCCCGGCGACGCTGCCCCCGGCGGTCCTGCAACGCCTCGGCTGCGACGGCCTCGTCCAGGCCCTGCTCACCGACCCCGACGGCAACCCCCTGCGCCTCGGCCGGCGACACCGGTTCCCCACCCGCCGTCTCCAGGCCGCCGTCCACGCCCGTGACCACGGCACCTGCCAGTACCCCGGCTGTGCCCACACCCGCTGGCTGAACATCCACCACCTCACCGGCTGGGCCGACGGCGGCCGCACCGACCTCGACAACCTCACCCTCGTCTGCGGCACCCACCACCGCCACCTCCACGACGAAGGCATCACACTCCGCAGGACCAGCAACGCAACGATCGTCGCGCTGCTCCCCGACGGCCGGACCCTCACCCCAGCACCACCGGTGACCCCCGGGGAACAGCCCACCACCGCACTCACCGACATGACCGGGCATGTCGCACCGGCCGCGATCACCACCCGCGACGGCGGCCGGCTCAACCTCGGCGAATCCCTGTTCGTACTCCTCCAGGACCGCGAAGCCGTCGCGTAGCCCGCGCCCCGGAACAGCAGTCGTCTATCCGATCAGAGGGCGTGCCCGGCCCAGCAGGCGTGTTCTGATCGATGCCTCCTGCCTGTCGAGGCGGCCCACCTCACTGGAGAGCGACCCATGGCTGAAGGCGGTCCGCGCCCTACCACCGCGCACGTCATCCGCGACTCGGCCGAGGCCGAGGAGGTCGCCGGCAAGCTGGCGGCCGAGTTCGCGGCCCGGGCCGGTGAACGTGACCGTGACCGCAGGCTCCCGGCGGCCGAGGTGGAGCGGCTTTCCGCCACCGGCCTGCTCGCGATCTCGGTGCCGAAACGCTTCGGCGGCGCGGACGTCCCGGTCACAACGCTCACCGAGGTCTTCCGGGTACTGGCCGCCGCCGACGCGAGCCTCGCGCAGATCCCGCACAGCCACTTCGTCTTCCTCGACGCGCTGCGCCGGCAGGGGACAGAACAGCAGCAGGAGCGATTCTTCACCGCGGCACTCGCCGGGGCACGCTTCGCCAACGCGCAGTCCGAGAAGGGCGGCCGCACGGTGGCCGACGACGCCACCTCCCTGCGCCGGGACGGGACGCGCCACGTGCTCGACGGTGACAAGTTCTACTGCACCGGCGCGCTGTTCGCGCACTATCTCGTGGTGCGGGCGGTGCTGGAGGACGGCAGCAAGGCGCTTGCCTACATCAGCCGCGAAACCCCGGGAGTCACCGTCGAGGACGACTGGGACGGCATCGGGCAGCGGACCACCGCGAGCGGCACCGTCCGCCTGCGCGGCGTCCCGGTCGATACGGATGAGATCGTGCCCTTCACCTCGATCTTCGACAACCCCACCACCTACGGTGCTCGCGCGCAGGTCCTCCACGCGGCCCTCGACGCCGGCATCGCGCGTGGCGCGCTCGACGCGGCCGTCGCCGCGGTGGGCAAGGCCCGGCCGTGGTTCGAGTCCGGCGCGGCGAGCGCCGCCGCCGAGCCACTGGTGATCCAGCAGGCCGGCGAGCTGGAGATCACGGTGCGCGCGGCCGAGGCACTGCTGCGCGAGGCAGCGGGCACGATCGACGCCGCCGACGCCGAACCGACCGACGACAGCACCGCCAGGGCGTCGATCGCCACCGCCGCCGCCAAGGTCGCCGCCGCCAGGGCCGCGGTCGAGGTGGCCGGCGCGCTGTTCGAGCTCGGCGGGACCCGATCGGCGTCCGCTGCCCTGGGCCTGGACCGCTACTGGCGGGACGCCCGCACGCACACCCTGCACGACCCGACGCGCTGGAAGGTGCAGCACATCGGCCGCTGGCTGCTGTCAGGCACCCGCCCGCCGCGACACGGCCAGCTCTGACGCGGACGGGCCCTCGCTTCCTGCAGCGAAGCAATCATGTCGCTATCTCGATCGGGATTGTAGATAATCGCACTCGCGGACCGCGGGGCCGAGGCACTGCCGCGCGAGGCAGCAGCCGCGGCATGGCCGGATCTGAGAGGTTCCCGATGACACTCACGCTGCACTGGTTCCTGCCCACCTACGGCGACTCGAGGTACATCGTCGGTGGTGGGCACGGCCTGCCGGCCGGCGGTGATCGACGGGCGACGATCGGCTACCTGTCCTCGATCGTCCAGGCCGCCGAGGAGTTCGGCTTCGCCTCCGCGCTGACCCCGACCGGGGCCTGGTGCGAGGACGCCTGGCTGACCACGGCGATGCTCGCGCGCGAGACCGAGCGGCTGGCGTTCCTCGTCGCCTTCCGGCCCGGCCTGATCTCGCCCACCCTCGCCGCCCAGATGGCGGCCACCTTCTCCCTGCACGCACCCGGCCGGCTGCTGCTCAACGTCGTCACCGGCGGCGAGGCCCATGAGCAGCGGGCCTACGGTGACCACCTCGACAAGGAGGAGCGCTACACCCGCTGCGCCGAGTTCCTCTCCGTGGTCCGGCGGCTGTGGGCCGGTGAGACGGTGACCCACCGCGGGACGCATCTGGACATCGAGGCGGCGTGCCTGCCCACCCTCCCCGACCCGGTGCCGCCGCTCTACTTCGGCGGCTCCTCCAGGGCCGCCGGTCCCGTCGCGGCCGAGCACGCCGACGTCTATCTCACCTGGGGCGAACCGGTCGACGCGGTCGCCGACAAGATCACGTGGATCCGCGGCCTCGCCGACCGCCACGGCCGCAAGCCACGGTTCGGGATCCGGCTGCATGTCATCACCCGTGACACCGCCGAGGAGGCGTGGACCCAGGCCGGCCGGCTCCTCGGCGCCCTCGGCGAGGACGTCGTCGCCGCCGCGCAGGCCGGCCTGGCACGCAGCGAGTCGACCGGACAGCAACGGATGATCGCGCTGCACCAGCAGACCCGCGGTGACGGCTCCTGGCGCGACGCCCGTGCGCTCGAGGTGGCGCCCAACCTGTGGGCCGGCGTCGGGCTGGTCCGCGGCGGGGCGGGCACCGCCCTGGTCGGCAGCCACGCCGAGGTCGCGGACCGCATCGCCGACTACGCGGCGGCCGGCATCGACGAGTTCGTGTTCTCCGGCTACCCGCACCTGGAGGAGCTCTACTGGTTCGGCGAGGGCGTGCTCCCCCACCTGGTGCGCCGCGGCCTGTTCCCGGGCAGCGCCACCGCCTCGACGAGCTCGTCGAGCTCGTCGAGCCACAACGCCTTCCTGCCCGCCCCCGGCCGACGCCGGCCAGGGTGATCTTTCTCGCTAGCCCTTTCGCAGGGTGACGGTGGCGAGGGCGAGGAGCTGGTCCCCGTGGCCGGCGTCGGTGACCCGCACCGTCACCACCGCGTGGTCGCCCGCGTCCCGCAGGACGGTGCCGGCGGTGCGGGCCGGGCCGGTCCGCACCTGGGACAGGTAGTGGATCTGCAGGTCCGTCGCCACCAGGCCGGGGCACAGGGCCTCGGCCGCGGCCTCCACCATGACGGCCAGGGCGCCGCCGAGGATCGTGCCGATGCTGTTGGTCACGAACGGGGTGCGTTCCAGGTCGAACTGGCCGGTGCGGGCGTCGACGAGCTCCAGCCCCATCCGTTCGTACAGGGAACCCTGGACCGGGGGGCCCGCGGCGGGGCGGTGGACCTGCCCGATCCACTGTCCCGGGTCGTAGTCGTCCATGCCTGGCGCCGCCGCCCGGGGGATGCGCGCGAAGGTGAGCAGGCCGCTGCCGGCCCGGGTCAGGCCGGTGGGGGCGTCCGACGACGGCCCGGCCTGGTCGATCAGCCGGACGAGCTTGTCGACGTCATCCAGCCCGTGCCCGTCGTAGACGGCCGTGGACGCGATGACGGCCTTCTTGCCGACCCGTACGAGCTGGTTGTCCAGCACGATCGGACCTTCGGTGACCGGCTCCGCGCCGTGCAGCGAGATGTCCTGGGTGGCCGTCCAGTCAGGCCGGCTCGCGATGATGGCGGGGTGTGACGCGCCGACGTCGAAGACGGTCAGGACCATTCCCGCCGAGACCGAGCCTCCCGGCGACCGGACCGCGTCGCTGGCCGGCACGACCATCAGGCAGCGCTGGTCGGAGACGAGGTACTGGGTGATGGCCGCGTCTTCGATGAAGGAGCGGGACGGCTGTGCCGTGTCAGGCGCAGCCGCCTCGGGCGTCGGCGTCATGGTGCGCTCCCCCACATCCCACGCGGCTCGCCCGCCGCAGGGCGCCAACGGCCCCGACGCGAATACTTGCCGTCTCCAACCCAATTGCTTGCCGACAGCATTTTCCGGCCCGCGGATCGGCCGGCGCAACGAATTGACGGCAGAGGCTGCCATCGACCCGCCTACAGGGTCGTCCCGCGGCTGGCGGGGCCGGGAAACGCCGGGCCGTCGAAGGTGTCGAGGCGGGCGAACTCCTCGACGGGGCGGCGGGTGAGCCGGGTGGCCCGGCGCTGGGGGTAGCCGAGGGCGATGACACCGGCGATGGCATGGTCCGCGGGGATTGCGAGCAGCTTCGCCGCCGCCGGTTCCCGGCGCACCAGGAAGGTCGTCAGGACCCCGCCGAGCCCTTCGGCCCGCGCCGCGAGCAGCACGTTCTGGGCGAACGGGTAGACCGACCCGCCACCGACGATGCTCTGCCGATCCAGGTCGACGTCCGCCACCGCGAGGGCGGTCAGCCTTGCGCACAGGACGAGCAGCACGGGCGCCCGGTCGAGACTGTCGATGAACGTCATCGGCTGGGGTGTCGCCGCGGCCTCGGCGAGGTCGATACCCGGGCCGTGCCAGCGGCCGTCCGGCCCGGGCGCGAACGGGCGCAGCCCGGCCTTGACCTGCGCCCGGTACTCGCGCCAGCCGAGCACGGAAAGCTCGCGAACACCGCGGCGGATCTCCGGGTCACGCAGGACGATCACCGTCCACGGCTGCGCGTTGGCACCGCTGGGGGCGAACCGGGCGTCGTCGAGCACGCGGGCGAGCACCTCGTCCGGCACCGGCTCCTCGGTGAACGTTCGTTCCGCGCCCGACGTGCGCATCGCCTCGCGCAGGCCCATGCCACCCTGGTCCCCGCCACCCGGTTTCAGGCCGTTCGGCCCCGTGCCGCTCGACTGCATGCCACCCGCCTCCGTCCGCCCGGCCGCGACGCCGCCATCCCCTGCCCGCCACGACGGTAGCCCTGGCGGGCGAGCTGGCGGATGAACATGCCGACCGGCAGGTCGTTTGAATCCCTCCGGAACACCGATGGACGCCAGCCGGGACACCGACGGACGCCGGCCGGCGGGACCCCTTCGCGACGGAACCGATCCGAAGGCGTCCGAGCAGGTCACAGGCCTGCCCCTAAGGGGAGCAATGGGCAGGCACGTGGACCCGTCCGGATGGCAGGATCACCCCACGGAACATCGCCGGCGGATTCCCGACGGTCGTCACCCGCCCCACACGCCCCACGCGCTTCACCCGTCCCGCACGCAGTGCGTCAGAGAGGATGTCCCCGTCGTGCCTGAGCAGGCTCCCCGTCGCAGCATCGAGTCCTGGGCACGCGACCTGCCCGTCAGCTTCGTCGAATGCCGCACCATGGGTCACCGCTGGCAGCCGCACAGCGCCACCTGGGACCGCGAGGCGCGTGCCTACCATGTGGTCCACACCTGTGACCGCTGCGACACCCATCGCAAGGCCTGGTGGACCCGCAACGGCGAGATCACCGCCGCCGGCTACGACTACCCGGACGGCTACCTCACCCGCGACGTCGGTTACATCGGCGCCGACGGCCGCGGCGTACTGCGCACCGAATACCTCGCCCGGATGTTCGACAAGAGCAACAAGCCGCAGTAGCGAGGAACGGAGGGTTCTGGTCGCTGGAACGACGAGAACCCTCCGCTGTTCGGACGGGCCGGGCCCCCGGCGCCTTGAGGCGAACGGGGGATTCCGGCTAATGGGACGGCGCCGGTTCCGTCCAGTCCGCTCCGTGTTCCGCCGGCACCAGCGCCGACATCGACGCCGGTGCCGACCCCGGTGCCGGTCCGGCCTCGGTTTCGGGCCGGCGAACGCGTAGGCCGTCCATGAGAACGGTTGTGAGCGCGTCGTCGGGCTGGGCACCGGGTCGGCATACCGCCACGCTGATCACCTGGACGACCTCCGCCGGCGCGATGTCGTCCCGAAGCGTCCCTTCAGCCTGCGCCGCCTCGACGATTCCCACCAGCATCTCGTTGACGTCGGCGAGCAGGCGGGCGATCTCGGGTTCGTCGCTCGCACTCTCGTTCAGGGTTTTGATCAGGGTGAGTGGCGCGTGGGTGCAGTGGTCGACGACCTCTCGCAGCGCCGCCCAGGCGGCGCCCGCATGGGCGCCGTTCCGCTCGTTCAGCTCGTTCAGCTCGGGGTTCCGCAGCCTGCCGACGCCCTGCCGCTGACCGACGGCGTGCAGCTCACGGAGCGTGTCGACGGTGATGGTGTCAAGCAGCGCCTGTCGGTCCGGGAAGTGCCGGTAGAGGGTGCCGACGCCGAGACCCGCGACCCGCGCGATCTCGTCCATCGACGCGAACGACCCGCGCTCGGCGATCACCGCCAGCGCCGCCGAAACGATCAGCTCCCGGTTGCGCCGCGCATCCGACCGCATCTGATCGCCTCCCCAGGCGGAACCACAGATTCAGGTTACACTCACAGCCAGAAGCTGAGGTTCCTGTTCAGGTTAGGGGCGAACGCATGCGTCTCGGTGTCCACATAGCCGACGGTCCAGGTCTGGAGGCGCTGGTCGGAGAGGTCCGCCAGGCCGCCGACGCCGGGCTGGCCAGCGCCTACTTCGGCCAGCTCGCGTCCTGGGACGCAGCTACCGCGGCGGCGCTGTGCGCCCAACGGGTACCCGGCATCGAGGTCGGCACGGCGATCGTCCCGACCTACCCGCGGCACCCACTTGTCCTGGCCGGGCAGGCACTCACCGCGCAGGCGGCCAGCGGCAACCGCTTCGTGCTGGGTATCGGCCCAGGGCACCGGCCGATCGTCGAGGGGCAGTTCGGCCTTTCGTTCGACCGACCGGCCCGGCATATCCGCGAGTACCTCACCGCGCTGCGACCACTGCTGCACGGTGAGGACGTCGAATTCCACGGCGAGACGCTCACCGTCGTCGGCCGGGTGGACGTACCGGGCACGTCGGCGCCACCCGTCCTGCTCGCGGCGCTGGCACCGAAGCTGCTGCGCCTCGCCGGTGAGCTCGCGGACGGCACCATCACCGTCTGGACCGGTGCGCGCCACCTGGCGGAGACGATCACCCCCGCGGTCACCGCGGCCGCCACGGCTGCCGGCCGCCCCGCACCCCGCGTCGTCGCGGGTGTTCTCGCTGCTGTGACCGACGACCGACCCGGCGCGTTGCAGACGCTTTCGGAGCAGCTTGGCTTCGTGGCCGAGCTGCCGAGCTATCGGGCGTTGCTG
This sequence comes from Parafrankia irregularis, assembly GCF_001536285.1. Classification (NCBI taxonomy): domain Bacteria; kingdom Bacillati; phylum Actinomycetota; class Actinomycetes; order Frankiales; family Frankiaceae; genus Parafrankia; species Parafrankia irregularis. The sequence goes on from NZ_FAOZ01000008.1 coordinate 366,010, forward strand.
GATCGGCAGGGCCTGACCGGCGTGCACGAAACCGCCGCGGTGGGCGACGAGCGCGAGGTCGAACGCGAGATTCGGCGTTTTGCCGCTGCCGGTGCCACCGATCTGGTGGTCGGCCTGTACGGCGACGAACCGACCCGGAAACGCACTCTCGCCCTGCTCTCCGATCTCGCCACACAGGTCTGAGCCCGCCGGCACCGGCCATCCCGGCCGGTGCCGGACGGGTCAGGACCGATCGAAGATCTTCTCGACCACCGTCGGGCCGGAGACCGTCAGGGTTGACCGCCCGTCAGCCGGCCGCTAACCTACAGCCAATAGGTTTATGTTCCCCGGTACGGAGCGATGGAATCCCCTCCCCCGCGGAGCGCCTCGACGACTTTCCGCGCCCGGCTCGTCCCCGCCCGCGGAAATGCCGCCCGGCTGGAAGGAGAAGCGCAGCGTCGTGGTCACTGAACTGGCGGACGTCCCGCCCGACCTGATAGTGGATTTCGACGTCTATGATCCGACGTTAACAATGCCGGTCGACCGTATGCAGGAAAAGGTCGCCGAGCTGGCGAGGCGCGGGCCGGTCGTCTATTCGACCGCCTACGGCGGCCACTGGGTCGTCACCTCCTATGATGCCGTGCACCGGGTGCTGCGGGAGCACGAGACCTTCTCCAGCTACCCCAACAACCTGGTGGACGCCGGGCAGGGGAAGTTCATCCCGCTGGAGCTGGATCCGCCGGAGCACACCCTCTACCGGCACGCCCTGCAACCACTTTTCAGCCCGAGCCGGATAAAGGTGCTGGAGCAGGGGATCCGCAGGACGGTGAACGAGCTGATCGACGGCTTCGCCGCCCGGGGGCACTGCGAGTACGTCGCCGAGTTCGCCCACCAGCTGCCCACCCGGGTCTTCCTGGAGCTTCTCGGCTGGCCACTGTCGGACGCATCGATGTTCGCCGAGGCCACGGAGATCCTGCTCAACGGCCGCCCGGGCGACACCCCGGAGCAGGCTGTCGGCTCGCGCACCGAGGCGGCGATGTCGCTGTTCGGCTACTTCCAGCGGATGGTGGACGAACGCCGGGGCGCGCCGGCGGACAGCGACGACGTCACCGCCCAGGTGATGCAGGCGATGGTGACCGCCGACGGTGCCCAGCGGCCGCTCGACGACGACGAGCTGCGCCGGGTCTTCCTGCTCCTTCTCATCGGCGGGCTGCACACCGTGCGCGGCTCGTTGTGCTGGGCGCTCATGCACCTGTCGGCCCACCCGCAGGAACGCAAGCTGCTCGTCGACGATCCCGGGCTCATCCCGAACGCGGTGGAGGAGGTGCTGCGCTACGAGGCGGCGGTGTCGGCCGGCCGCCGGGTGCGGCATGACACCGAGCTCGGTGGGGTCGCGCTGCGCGAGGGCGACCAGCTGCTGGTGATGCTGTGCGCGGCGAACCGCGACGGCGAGCAGTTCGACGGCCCGGACGAGCTGCGGATCAACCGCACCCCGAACCGGCACCTTTCCTTCGGTTCGGGTCCGCACCGGTGCATCGGCTCCCATCTGGGCCGGATCGAGCTGCGCATCGCGCTCGAGGAGATTCACCGCCGCATTCCGGACTACGCCCTCGACCCGGCCGATCCGCCCGTCATTCTCCCGAGCCAGGTGCGTGGCTTCCAGCGCATGGGCATCACGTTCGGCCCGGAGCGGGAAACCCCCGGAAACGCCCAGAACGCCCAGAACACCCCTGGAAACGTCGACGTCGAGGTCACCGAGGTGCAGGTATGAAGCTCGCAGGAAAAGTCGCAGTCATCACCGGGGCCGGTTCCGGGCTCGGCCGGCAGAGCTCCCTGCTGTTCGCGCAGGAAGGCGCCTCGGTTGTCGTGGTCGACATTCTCGCCGACCGCGCCGAGGAGACGGTCAGGCTCGTCACCGAGCAGGGCGGCAAGGCGTTGGCGGTGACCGCCGACGTGTCGGTGGAGGCCGACGTCGCCCGTGCGGTCGCGACCGCCGTCGAGGAGTTCGGCGGCCTGGACATCATGTTCGCCAACGCCGGGGTCGTGTCGCGCGGTGGCGTTCCGTCGGTCGCCGGCGGGGAGCCGGTGGCCTTCGAGGACCTGACCGAGGCCGACTGGCAGCAGGTGCTGGGCGTCAACCTCAGCGGCGTCTTCTTCTCGTGCAAGCACTCGGTGCGCCCGATGCGGGAACGCGGCGGCGGCGCGATCGTGGTGACCTCCTCGGCCGCGTCCCTGGTGGCCTACCACAGCATCTCCCTGTACTCGGCCACCAAGGCCGGGGTCAACGGGCTGGTCCGCGGCCTCTCCCTCGATCTCGGGAAGTTCGGCATCCGGGTGAACGCGCTGGCGCCCACGCACGGCATGTCACCGAACTTCCTGATGCCGCCGGGCTCGCCGGTCGTCGGCCAGTCCTACGAGGAGGTGGCCGGCCCGTGGAACCCGGGTGTGTCACCGATCCCGCTCAAGCTGCGCCGCCCGCCGTCGCTGCTGGACAACGCGAAGGTCGCGCTGTTCCTGGCGAGTGACGACTCGGCGTACATGTCGGGAGTGGTGGTGCCCGCCACCGACGGCGGGACGCTGTCCCGGGTCGCGATGACGTTCGAGGAGGACGCACCGCCCGCGGACGCCGTCGCCGCGGCTGGCTGAGCCTGGCACGTAACGCCTGATCTCCGGGTGGGCAGCCCGATCGCCCACCCGGACCAGGCATCGGAACTTTTACCTACATCCGTTAGTTTTATGCGATGGCCGCCCCGGTGGCTGCGCGACGGGGATCCCTCGAGGAGGAGTCTTGACCCAGTCGATCGTGTCGAGGGAGGCACGGATCAGGCGCGCGCTCGAGCATCTGCGCGGGCAGACCACGGACGAGTACGACGAGGTCACGCCGTTCGGCCCGGCGGAGTTCACCGATCCGGCGGTCGCCGCGCGGGAACGGGACCGCGTGTTCGGACGGGTCCCCTCGATCGTCGCGCATGGCTCGGAGCTGCCCAGGGCCGGCGACTTCGTCACGCTGCAGCTGCCGCGTAACCGCGTGATCGTCGCCCGCCAGCGCGACGGCGGGGTGAAGGCCTTCGTCAACCTCTGCCGGCACCGGGGAGCGCTGCTCGAGGACCAGGAGAAGGGCCGCTGCCGCCTGTTCTCCTGCCAGTACCACCGCTGGTCCTACGACCTCGACGGATCGCTGCGCACCATCACGCTCGACTCGACCTTCGGGGAGGTCGACCGCTCCGGGCTGGGCCTGGTGGAGCTCCCCTGCGAGGAGCGCCACGGCTTCGTCTGGGTGATCGACAACGCCGAGGCCACCGACATCGACGTGGCCGCGTGGCTCGGCCCGGAGATGGACGGCATCCTCGGCGAGTACGACCTCGGCGGGCACCTCTGCTTCCAGGCCGAGGGCTTCGACGAGCCGGTCAACTGGAAGATCATGCAGGACGCCTTCCTGGACGGCTACCACGTGCAGTACGCCCACCCCAACACGGCGGGGCTGCACATCCACACGAACGTGATGGCGTTCGAGGACTTCGGCCGGCACTGCCGGTTCGTGGTGCCGCGCAAGAGCATCGACCGCTGGCTGGACGAGGATCCCGGCGACACGCCGCTGGGGCGCTACGTGACCGAGACCCACTTCCTGCTACCGAACAGCACCCTGCTGCGTCAGCCGGACCATTTCGAGCTGCTCACCTTCCGGCCGCATCCCACCGACCCGGACCGTTCCCGGATGGAGATGCGCCTGATCGTCCGCGACGTGGCGGAAAGCGGGCTCGACGAGCAGAAGTGGCGGTCGCGCTGGGAGAAGAACTGGAAGATCCTGCTCGCCGTGCTGCACGCCGAGGACTTCCCGCTGCTGCGCGCCTCCCAGGCGGGGCTCGCCAGCGCGGACGCCGGCGGCATGGTGCTGGGCCGCAACGAGGTGGCGAACCAGGTCTTCCACCGCGAGATCGGCAGGCTGCTGTCTTGATCGAGCACGGCTGGCGGACGGACCTGTCGGCGCGCGAGGCCGCCGAGCTGGCGTCGCTGCTCGCCGAGGCCGCGCGGGAGGACGAGGAGACCGGCTACCTGCAGGCGGGCATCACCGAACCGCTCCCACCCGGCACGACACAGCTGCTGGTCTGGATGTCCGGCGAGGGTGGCAGGGGCCGCTGGATGTCGACGCCCGCCTCAGCCGCCTCGGCGTCGGCGACTGCCGCGGCGGCGGTGCCGCCGCCAGCCCTCGCGCCGCCACCAGCCCCCGCTCCGGCGCCGGTTCTCGCGGCCTACCTGCGGATCGAACCGGCCGGCTCGGGGCAGGCTGTCGCCCGCTATGTGGTCCGTCCCGCGCTGCGCTCCCTGGGTGTCACGACCCTTCTCCTGGAGGAGCTCGGCCCGTTCGGCGGACCCGGCTGGGCCGGCGGGGTCTCCGCCCTGGACGCGGCGCAACTGCGGATCTGGGCGCAGGGTGGCCATCCCGCCGCCGCCCGGGTGGCCCGCCGTTTCCGCCGGCTCGGTGTCGAGGTGAACGATCGGCGCTGGTGGCTGCTCGCGGATCTGCGTGCGGCCGTGGACGGCGACCGGCCGCTCCCCCGGCCCGCCGACGGCGCCGCGACACCGGCCCGCCCACCCGCGACCGACCGGGAGCGGGCCCGCGCCGCCGACCTGTGGCAGGCGTCCGCCACGTCGTCACCGCCGTCGGGCGGTGAGCTGCTCGTGGTCCCGACGGACGGCGAAGTTGCCGGCGCGATCTGGTTCGACCCGGGCCCCGTCGAACGGACCGAGTACGGCACCGCCGGGCGGATCGAGGGCCTCGCGGTGGCCGGCGCGGCGGCGCGGCCCGGGACCGTGCGGGGCCAGCTACTGCGCGCGGCCATGGAACGGATGGCCGGGCGCCACCGCATGGCGGCCGTGATCGTCGTGCCGGCGGCGGAGAGCCCACTCGTGACGAGCGCCCGGCTGGCCGGCTTCGAGCACCGTCGCACCGATGTCGAGTACATGTTCGCGGACCGGCCGGCCGCGCCGGGCATCTCAACCACTGCCGCGGGCGAACAGGCGGGCCTCTGTTCCGCTCTGGCCGGCCCCGCGCTGCCGCGACCGAAGACCTGAATCGCGGAATCCATACAAAAAGGAGGAAAGAAGTGGCCACGTCGGTTGTTTCGGTTCTCGACTGGTGGGCGCGCGCCAAGCCGGACCGGATCGCGTTAGTCTTCGGTGACGACCAGGTCGACTACCGGCGGTATCGGGACTGGACCAGCCGGGTGGCGAGATCGCTCGTCGCTCGCGGCGTCGCACCCGGTGACCGGGTGGCGCTGCTGGCCAACAACTCGCTGGAGTGGGCGGTCACCGCGATCGGTGTCCTGCGGGCCGGCGGCGTGCTGGTTCCGATCAACCCGCGGCTGGTCGCGGGGGAGATCCGGTCCTTCTTCGAGGAGGCCGGGGTCAGGCTGGTCATCGCCGAGGGCGCTTTCACCGCGACGCTGAAGGAGGTCGCGGGCCAGCTCGACGGCGATCTCGACATCGTCGAGATCGCGGCCGTCGAGGCGCTGCGTGCCGGCGAGACGGGCGGCGAGACGTGCGGCGAGGCCGGCGGCGTGAAGGGCGGGGAGACGGGCGCCTTCCGGGTGGACCGCGACCAGCACGAGCCGATGACGGTGCTGTTCACCAGCGGCTCCACGGGGCGGTCCAAGGGCGTCATCTGCACCAACCGGACGATGCTCGACATCGCCTTCGAGGCCTCGCTGCGGGAGGACGCGCTCAACACCGGGGTGCGGACCCTGCTGGTGCTGCCGCTCTGCTTCACCCCCGGCGTCGTCTACGGCCTGTTCATGACCGGCGTCCTGGGCGGCACCCTCGTCATCGAGCCGGGGTTCGACGCCGCGCGGGCGGTCCAGCGGCTGGCCGAGCATCGCATCCAGGCCATGTTCGGTGTGCCGCTGCTGTGGGAGTCGATGGCGCGTACGCCCGGGTTCGCCGAGGCGGACCTGTCGAACCTCGGTTCGGCAGTGGTCGGCGGCGCGGCGGTTTCGGTGCCGCTGCTGCGGGCCTGGGGCGCCAAGGGCGTGGTGCTGCGCCAGATCTACGGCATGACCGAGGTCGGCGGAATCGCCACCGCGACCCTGCCCGAGGAGGCCGAGGAGCATGCCGCCACCTGCGGCGCCGGCTCCCCGTTCACCGACCTGCGGGTCGTGCGGCCCGACGGCACCGACTGCGAGCCCGGCGAACCCGGCGAGATCATCATGCGTGGGCCGGGGGTGACCCCCGGCTACTGGGCGGCGCCCGAACTGACCGCGCAGGCGATCCGGGACGGCTGGCTGTACGGCGGTGACCTCGGCGTCCGCGACACCGACGGCCGCATCGGCTTCGCGGACCGGCTCAAGGATCTGATCATCTCGGGCGGCATCAACATCTCCCCGTTCGAGCTGGAGGCCGCCCTGATGACGATCCCCGGCATCTCCGAGGTCGCGGTCATCGCCGCCCCCGACGAACGGTTCGGCGAGACCCCGGCCGCGATCGTCTCCGTCGCCGCGGACTCCGACCTCGACGAGGCGGCGATCGTCGCGGCCTGCGCGACACGCATGGCGGACTACAAGGTGCCGCGGTACGTCGTCATCCGCCGTGATCCCCTGCCCCGGCTGCCCAGCGGCAAGCTCGCCAAGCCCGCGATCCGGGACGAGTACCGCGACGTCACCGAACGTTTCCCGAAGGTGCGATGAACCTGTGAACACAGATCTTTTCGAGTCCGACCACGAGCTCTACCGGGAGACGGTGCGGGCGTTCGTCACCCGTGACGTGGTCCCCAACCTGGAGCGGTGGGACGCCGAGCGTCTCATCGACCGGGAGACCTGGAAGCGGGCCGGCGCCGCCGGGCTGCTGGGCCTCGCGGTACCCGAGAGCCACGGCGGGGCCGGGGAGCGCGACTACCGGTTCCGCGTCGTCCTGCAGGAGGAGATCGCCCGGGTCGGTGCCTCGTCGCTGCAGTCGTCGTTCTCCACCAACGACGACATCGTCCTGTCGTATCTGCTGGAGATGGCCACCGAGCAGCAGCAGGCCCGGTGGCTGCCCGGCTTCGCCACCGGCGAGACGGTCGGCGCGATCGCGATGACCGAACCGCAGACCGGCAGCGACCTGCGCGGCATCGCCACCACGGCGGTCCGCGACGGCGACGACTGGGTGATCAACGGGTCGAAGACGTTCATCACCAACGGCATCCTCGCCGACCTGGTGATCGTCTTCGCCCGGACCGGCACCGACGGCGGCAGCCGCGGCTTCAGCCTGTTCGTCGTCGAGCGCGACACCCCCGGCTTCGAGCGCGGCCGCAAGCTCGACAAGGTCGGCCTGGCCGCGCAGGACACCGCCGAGCTGTTCTTCCGGGACGTCCGAGTGCCTGCCCGCAACCTGCTCGGCGTCGAGGGCGGCGGGCTGCCTGCGCTGATGCGCAACCTGCCGCGGGAACGGCTCGGGATCGCGATCGCCGGGCAGTGCTCGGCGGAGGCCGCGTTCGCCTGGACGTTGGACTACGTCCGCCAGCGCCAGGCGTTCGGCCGCCCGGTCGCCGAGTTCCAGACGGTCGGGTTCGCCCTCGCCGAGCTGCGCACGCGCATCGAGGTGACCCGCGCCTACATCGACCGCTGCGTGCGCGAGCTCAACCGGGGCACCCTGAGCGCGGTGGACGCGGCGAAGGCGAAGTGGTGGGCCACCGAGATGCAGTGGAAGGTCGTCGACACCGGGGTCCAGCTGCACGGCGGGTACGGCTACATGACCGAGTACCCGATCGCGCGGGCGTTCCTCGACGCCCGGGTCCAGCGCATCTACGGCGGCACCAACGAGATCATGAAGGAGATCATCAGCCGGGACCTCGTCCGGAGCTGACGCCTCACAGCACAGTGGCCCGGGCCGCGACGAACCTCGTCCGCGGCCCGGGCCACTCTCGTTGGATCTGTCTGTCGTCGGAGCCGTTCGAACGCCGCTGTCTCAGGCGGCCGCCGCGCCGGCGGTGACCGAACCGAGGTAGGCGGCTTCCAGCTCAGCCCGGCGCTCGGCCAGCTCGGCCCGGGTACCCGACAGGGTGATCTCCCCACGGTGCAGGACGTACGCCCGGTCGGCGGCTTCGAGCGCCAGGAACAGGTGCTGTTCCACCAGGACGACCGCCAGCCCCTGCTCGGTGGCCAGCCGGCGCAGGATGTCGACGAGCCGCTGGCAGATCTTCGGCGCCAGGCCCAGGCTCATCTCGTCCACCAGCAGGACCTTCGGCCGCTGGTGGACGGCGCGGGCCAGCGCGAGCATCTGCTGCTCCCCACCGGAGAGCAGGCCGGAGCGCCGGTCGAGCAGCCGTTCGAGCTCGGGGAACAGCTCGAGCACCCGGCGCAGGTCACGTGCCCGGCGCGCACCCGCGACCGCGAGGTTGTCGCGCACCGACAGGTTCGCGAACAGCGCGCGCTCCTCGGGGACATGGCCCACCCCGGCCCGGGTCACCGCGCGTGGATGGTGCGCCGCCACGGCCTTGCCACCGACCGACACCTCCCCCGCGCGGGCCCGGACCAGCCCCGAGATCGTCAACAGGGTGGTCGTCTTGCCCGCCCCGTTGCGCCCCAGCAGCGCGACGATCTCGCCCGGGAGGACCTCGAACGAGATCCCCCGGATCACCGGGGCCGAGCCGTACCCCGCGGAAAGTCCGGTCACGGCGAGTGCAGCTGTCATGGTGACTTCTCCTGTCTCTCGCTCTGCCGCTCGTCCAGGTCCACGCCCGCCCCGGCCCCGTCGTGGTCCGCACCGTCGTGGTCCGCGCCGTCTCCCGCGGTGCCGAGGTAGGCGGCCCGGACCGCGGCCGACGCGCTGACCTCGGCCGGCCCGCCGGCGGCGATCACCCGGCCGAACTCGAGGACGTACACCCGGTCGCACACGGAGAACACGAGATCGACGTCGTGGTCGATGAGCAGGACGGCCCGCTCCCCCGTCGCCATCGCCCGGATCGGATCGGCGAGCGCCGCCGACTCCCGGCTGTCGAGGCCGGCCGCGGGCTCGTCGAGCAGCAGCAGCCGCGGCCGGCTGGCCAGCGCACGCGCCAGCGCCAGCAGCCGCTGCTGCCCGTGGGACAGGTCCGGGGGGAACGCCCCGGCATGGTCCGCGAGGCCGAACCGGTAGAGCAGCGCGGCGGCCTCCTGCCGCCCGCCGGGACGCCGGCCGTGCCCGATCAGCACGTTCTCGGTGAGGGACAGGTCGTCGAACAGCTCCAGGTGCTGGAACGTCCGCACCAGGCCGAGGGCCGCCCGCCGGTGCGCGGGCAGCCCCTGGATCTGCTGGTCACCGAAGTGGATGGTGCCGGTGGCCGGCACGAACCCGCTGACGGCGTCGATGAACGTCGTCTTGCCTGCGCCGTTCGGCCCGATCAGCCCGACCACCTCGCCCGCGGCCACGGACATCGTGACCTCGTCGAGCGCCCGGATCCCACCGAAGGCGACACCGACCCGCTCAGCCCGCAGCAACATGCGGATTCACCTCCTTCGTGGTGGTGGTCGGCTCCGCCCCAGCGATCGGCTCCGTCGTGACGATCGGCTCCGCCCCAGCGATCGGTTCCGTCGTGACGGTCGGCTCCGTCGCCGTGGTCGTCCGCCTGGCCAGCTGCCGCAGCCGCGGGGTGAGCCGCTGCCGGGTCAGGCCGGCGAGCCCGTCCGGGCTGCGGATCGCGACGATGATCAGACCGATCGAGAGGATCAGGGTCTCGTAGTCACCCAGGCCCGCCCACTCGTGCAGGGCGACCGAGACCAGGCCGCCCGAGTAGAGGGTGCCGCCGACCAGTGCGCCCGACACGCTGGTGATCCCGCCGAGGTAGACCGCGACGAGCAGGCCCAGCGAGGTGAAGGTGCTGTAGGAGGCATACGACAGCTGGCCCTGCTGGTAGGCGAGCAGGGTGCCGCCGACGCCGGCGAGCGCCGAGGAGATCGCCGCGCCGGTCAGCTTCACCCGGGCGGCGTTGATGCCCGCCGCCGCGGCGGCCCGTTCGCTGCCGCGCACCGCGAGCATTCGCCGGCCCAGTTCGTGGCGCCGCAGCGCGGCGACCCCGAGGGCCGCGGCGACGGTGACCACCAGTACGAAGTAGCCGAACGTGACCCGGGGGAAGTCCTCGGCGCCGCCCCGGATGCCCAGCGAGAACCCGAAGATCTCCGGCTGGGGCACCGTGGAGCCGCTCAGGCCGCCGGTGACCTTGGGATTCTTGAAGATGAACTCCTCGATCGCCACCGCGGCGGCCAGCGTCACGACCGCCAGGTGCAGGCCACGGACCCGCAGCGCCGGCACCGCGACGAGCAGGCCGAGCGCGGTGGCCGCCAGCACGGCGATCAGCGGCCCCACCGGGAACGGCACGCCGCCGTCGGCGGTCACCTTGCTGAGGGTGAACCCAGCGACGCCCGCCAGCGACATCTGCGCCAGCGAGATCTGGCCGACGAAGCCGGTCAGCACCACCAGGGAAAGGCACAGGACCGCCGCCACCCCACTGGTGATCATCCCGAGCCGCCACTGGCTCGACAGCAGGGGCAGCAGGATCGCGGCGGCGACCACCGCCGCGGCGATCGGCACCGGCCGCAGCCGGCCGGCGGGTGCCGGCGGGAGCCGGTCCTGGGCGGTGCCGCGGCCGGGCAGCCGCCGGCCCGCCACCATCAGCATCAGCACGACCAGCAGGAACGGCAGGCCCTGCTTGAGGCCGTTCTGCGGTAGCCAGCTGAACTCACGGGTCAGGTAGAGCAGCCCGGACTGCAGGCCCCCGAGCGCCAGCCCGGCGACGGCGGCGACGGCCACCGAGCTGAGCCGGCCGACCAGCGCCGCGCCGAGCGCGGGCACGATCAGCAGCGTGAAGCTGCCCGCCTCCAGCGAGGTGGTCGGTGCGATCAGGATGCCGACCACGGTCACGACGGCCCCGGCGAGCAGCCAGCTGACGGCGGCCAGCCAGCGGGGCCGCAGGCCCAGCAGGATGGCCGCCTTCTCGTTCTCGGCGGCACCGCGGGTGGCCTTGCCGAACCGGGTGCGGGTCGACCACAGATGCAGCGCGGCGGCGAACAGCAGCGCGATGGCGGCGAGGTACAGGCGGTCCCGCGGCAGCGTCGCCCCGAGGACCGTGACCGGCTCGTTCGGCAGGATGGCCGCCACCGACCGCGGCGCGGACCCGAAGCGCTGCAGAATCAGTGCCTGCACCGCCAGCATCACGCCCACCGAGGCGACCACCCGCGCCAGCGGCGGCGCGGCGTGCAGCGGCGCGAAACACAGCAGGTAGATCAGAAGTGTGAACAGCAGCGCGTGCGCCAGCACCAGCAGCATGCACAGCGCCACGGACGGTTCGGTCCCGAGGTCGATGTGGCCGACGGGCAGCACGAGAATCCCGTGCCGGCGCAGGTCCGCGTACTGCAGGACACCGAACAGGGCGGTCGCCCCGAAACCGAAGTGGATGACGCCCGAGGCTCGGTGGACGAGCACGATCCCCGTCGCGAATGCGGCGTAGATCGCGCCCGACCCGAGTCCCAGGATCACGAACGACAGGAAGTCCACCGAGCACCTCTCAGGCCGGCCGGTCCAGGGGAACGCTCAGGAGGTCGTCCAGTCGCTGGCCGGCACCGGCTTCCCGCCCTCGATCCGGACGATGCGGACGCTGCCGTTGCACACCGTCGACACCCCTGTCAGCGCGGTCCCGTCGCAGGAGTAGCTGTCGTCGAGGAAGCCGTCCTGGTCCTTCGAGGCCTTCAGGGCGTCGAGCACGGAGGCGGCGGTGATGTCCTTGCCAGCGCGGCCGAGGACGCCGAACACGGTCATGGCCACGCCGAAGCCGTTCGTGTGCGAGGACGTGATCTCGTCCTTGGCGACGTCCGCGTAGTCCTTCATCGCGGTCACCAGGGTCGACACGTCCGGGTCGTCCGGGTCGGTCTGCGGGGAGAGCTGCTCGGTGGTGATCAGAGCGCCGTCGGCGGCGGCCCCGGCCGCCTCCAGGTTCGCCGGGTCGAGGCAGCTGCTCGGGTAGATCATCTGGGTCCTGATGCCGAGCGACTGGGCCGACTGCATGATCAGCGAGCAGGAGGGCGAGACGAACATGACGACGATCGCGTCCGGCGATCCGTCGTTGGCGGCGGTGACGGAGGCGGTGAAGTCCGTGGCGGTCGGGGACTCCTTGACGATCTGGACGTCGCCCACCTTCTTCGCGGTCAGCAGCTTCTGGAGGCTCTCCGCCGCCGCGACGCCCGGCGGGGTGTCGTTGGCCAGGATGGTGACCTTGCCGGCCTTGATCTCATCGGTCACGTAGCTGGCCACGCCGGCGAACTGGCCCGGGCTGCCGCCCAGGAAGGCGAAGACGCCGTCGCCGGTCAGATCCGTGCCCTGGATCGGCAGGATCGGCACGTACGGGATGCCCGCCGCCCGGATGATCGCGGTGGCGGACGGCCCGGAGAAGTCGAGGCCGGAGATGACGAGCGGAACCTTCGCCTCGACCATCTGGTTGGCACAGCGCTGGGACGCCTCGGGTGATCCGTCGACGGTGCAGTTGACGAACTCGACCGGCCGGCCGTCGACGCCGCCCTGCTGGTTGTTGACGTACTCCGCGGCCGCGGACGCGCCCGTGCGCAGGTCCGGGAAGGAGCCGGAGGCGGCCTGCTCCTGGTTGATGAAACCGATACGGATCGGTTCGCCGGTGGCCTTGTTCGCGGCGGCCGGGGCGCTGCCGCCGTCGTCACCGCCGTCGCCGCATGCCACGGCACCGGAAAGCAGCATGGCCGCCAACGCTAAGCCGCCGACAAGCCTCTTGGGTCGCGTCATCTATCTCTCCAATACAAGACCGGGGTTCGAAGGCATGCGAAAGGAGCACCTGGCCGCCGCCTGGCGCCGGACAGGTACAGGAACACACGTCGAGGAATGCCTGTGGGCGCCTTCCGCGGCGGGGTCCCGGGTCCGACCAGAGGAAGGCGTGCAGGTGGGTGGGTACCAGTGTCGGAACAACCTAAAGGCATTTGGTTAACCTGGCAAGACCCATCCCGGGGACATCTGGACGCCCCCGGATCGGCACGACTGCCAGCCCGTCAGGCCGGACCGAGCCGGCCTCCAGCCCGCAGTCGCCAGCGCCCGGCGCGCGAGCAGGCGAGCAGGCGAGCAGGCGAGCAGGCGAGCAGGCGAGCAGGCGAGCAGGCGAGCAGGCGAGCAGAGGGTCACCCAGGGCGACGGCGGGCGTCATCCCACCAGGAAACGCACAGGAGCCCGACCGGTGGGCAGCCGGCCCCGGACCGGCTGCGGCGCCGATTCTCACCAGCGCCCGGCGACCAGCCTCCCCAACAAAGCCCGACTGTGACGGCGGGCACATTTCGGCCGCATTGCAAAGATGACCGGGACCCGACACCGGGCCATCCGGGCATAATCCTCCCCATGCCACGCCCGAGCCGCCCGCTCCTGAGCCGGAAAAGCATTGTCGCGACATCCCTCGAACTTATCGACAGGGACGGTCTCGCGACTTTCAGCATGCCGGGCCTCGCCAGCGCGATGTCCGTTCGGGCGGCTTCTCTTTACCATCATTTCCGCGACAAGGCGGAGATTCTCTCCGAGGTCGCCCGGTACATGGTCTCGCAGACCGCGATCCCGGCCCGGCCGAGCCGGGACGAGTGGCAGGAGTGGTTCGTGTCACTGGCGGCGAACCTGCGGGACGTCCTGCTGGAGCACCCCCACGCGGCCCCGCTGATGCTGCAGTTCCCGCCCCGCGACATCCTGGTCGCCGTCACCGAGAACTCCGCCGCCGTGCTGGTCGAGTACACCGACTTCCCGAGCTACGTGCACATCCTGATTCTCGACACGCTGGAGAAGGTCACCCTCGGCGCCGCGCTGTCGGAGGTCATGAAGGCCCCGGAGAAGCGGGATCTCATTTATCCGCACGTTGACCACGTCGAGCACCCGATCCTCACCCGCGGGCTCGCGTCCAATCCGTGGACGGTGGACGAGATATTCCGCGAGTCGGTACGGGCACTGCTCGCCGGAGTCGCGACCCGGTTCGAGCAGCCGCGGGTCGGCTCTCCGTGACCGCCACCTGATCACCCCCGGATCGCCCACACCCGACATCGCGCACTCGTCACCGGCCGCAGCGATCAGGCGACCGGTTGACCGGCCATCCCGACCCCATTAACCTACAGCCTGTAGGTATCTGGCGTCGGGATGAGGACGAGTGCCGTCCCGCCGCCAGACCGATTCCCTGAGCACGAGCCGATCCGCCGCACCGCGACGGATGGCCGGCCGGTCGGTTCGCGGAGGTGCCGGATTGGACAGGTCGACTCTCTTCATCGACGACCAGTGGCTGGCTGCGCCACGGACGGTGGACGTGCTGGAAGCGGCCACCGAGAAGACGCTCGGCCAGGTCGCGCTCGCCGGGCCCGCCCAGATCGACCTCGCGGTGGCGGCGGCACGGCGAGCGCTGCGCGGCCCGTGGGCCGTGCTGACCGGCCCCGAGCGCAGCGACCTGCTGAAGCGCTTCGCCGCCGAGCTGCGCGCCCGCGCGGCCGACACGGCCGTACTGGTCAGCCAGGAGAACGGGATGCCGATCCGGCTGTCCCGCGCCGCCAACGGCTACAGCCCCGCGATGATGGTCGACTACTACGCGGATCTGATCAGGGACGAAGCACCCGACGAGATCCGGGCCGGCGTCCCGCGCGGGAGGACGATCGTCCAGCACCGCCCGGTCGGCGTCGTCGCCGCGATCACCCCGTGGAACTACCCGCAGCCGCTCGCCGCGATGAAGATCGCCCCGGCGCTGGCGGCCGGCTGCACCGTCGTGCTCAAGCCGGCTCCGGAGACCACGCTCGACGCACTGGTGTTCGCCGAGGCCGCGCTCGCCGCCGGCCTGCCCCCGGGGGTGCTCAACATAGTGCCGGGTGACCGGGACGCCGGTTCGTATCTCGTCGCCCATCCGGGCATCGACAAGGTCGCCTTCACCGGCTCGACCGCCGCCGGCCGGGCCATCGGCGAGGCCTGCGGGCGGCTGCTGCGTCCCGTCACCCTGGAGCTCGGCGGCAAGTCCGCCGCGATCGTCGCCGCCGACGCCGACCTGGACCTGTTCGCGGCCCGCCTGCCCGAGGTCTCACTGGCGAACAACGGCCAGACCTGCCACGCCTGCACCCGCATCCTCGCCCCCCGCGCCCGGTACGACGAGGTCGTGGACGCCGTCACGGAAACGGTGCGCGGCCTGACGATCGGGGACCCGCTGGAGCGGTCGACCGCGATCGGGCCGCTGGTCAGCGCGGCGCAGCGGGAGCGGGTGCTCGGCTATGTCGAGGCGGGGCGGGCCTCCGGGGCACGGCTGACGGTCGGCGGTGGCCGGCCCGCGGAACAGCCCGTCGGCTGGTTCGTCGAGCCGACCGTGTTCGCCGATGTCGACAACACCAGTGTCATCGCCCGCGAGGAGATCTTCGGCCCGGTTCTCTGCGTCATCCCCTACCGGGACGAGGACGAGGCGGTGGCCCTCGCCAACGACTCCGACTTCGGCCTGGCCGGCTCCGTCTGGACCACCGACACCGAACGCGGCCTGGCACTCGCCGACCGGATCGAGACCGGGACCATCGGCCTCAACCACTACGCGCTCGACCTGGGTGCACCGTTCGGCGGGACCAAGGCCAGCGGCCTGGGCTGGGAGCTCGGGCCCGAAGGCCTCGCCCCCTACCGGCGGCACCGCTCGGTGTATCTGGCACCGGAATGAGCGGTACCGGAGGATATGGCACCGCGGCAGGCGGTTCCGCGGAACCGCGGCTCCGCGGAACCGTGCCGTGTCATGCGGCTCCGTGGAACCGCGCGGCACATGGCACCACGGCACGCAGCACGGGAAAGGAGCGCCGATGACCGCTGACCGCACCGCGGCGATCGCCGGGCTGGGCATCACCGAACTGGGCAAGGTCTACGGCCGTTCCGCGCGCAGCCTCGCCGCCGAGGCCGTCCGGCTCGCGGTCGCCGATGCCGGCCTGCGGCTCGGCGATGTCGACGGCCTGCTGGTCAGCAACGGCCTGGCCGGCAAGGTCGGCGTGGAGCTGGCCGGTGCCCTCGGCCTCGGGCAGCTCGGCCTGCTCGCCGACATCAACGCGTTCGGCGCCACCGCCGGGGTGATGGTCGCCCAGGCCGCGCAGGCCATCGCCGCCGGCGCCGCCACCACTGTCGCCTGCGTGTTCGCCGACGCGCCGCTGGCCCCGAGGCGCGGCGCCGGCGAGGCCTGGGGTGGCGCGGGCCGCAAGCCCCGCGCGCTGACCGGGCTCGCCGGCTGGCAGCTGGCGTCCGGCGGGGTCAACCCGAACATCCTGTACGCGCTCGCCGCCCGGCGGCACATGGAGCGTTACGGCACCACGTCGGAGCAGCTGGCCGCGATCGCGGTCGCCCAGCGGGCGTGGGCGGCCGGCAACCCGCTGGCGGCGATGCGGGAACCGCTCACCGTGGCGGACCATCAGGCGTCCCGCCCGATCGCCGAGCCGCTGCACCTGCTCGACTGCTGCCTGGTCAGCAACGGCGGCGTCGCGGTCGTGGTGACCTCCGCCGAGCGGGCACGGGCACTACGCCATCCGCCGGTACACGTCCACGGGTACGCGCAGGCACACGAACCGCGCCGGATGCACGCCGGCTCACCCTGGGGCCTGGTCACCCCGGCGGCACGCAGCGGACCGGCGGCGATGCGGATGGCCGGCATCGGTGTCGGTGACGTCGACATCTGCGAGCTGTACGACTGCTACACCTACACCGTGCTGGTGACACTGGAGGACTACGGGTTCTGCGAGAAGGGCGACGGCGGCGCGTTCGTCGGCGACGGCCGGCTCTCCCCCGACGGCAAGCTCGCCTGCAACACCGGCGGCGGCCAGCTGTCCTCCTACTACATGTGGGGGATGACCCCGCTGTCCGAGGCGGTGATCCAGGCCCGCGGCGCCGGTGGCGCCCGCCAGGCGCCCCGCAACGACATCGTGCTGGTCAGCGGCAACGGCGGCATCCTCGAACATCACTCGACGCTGGTGCTCAGCCCGCACCCGCGGACGTCCTCAGGAGGCCTGGGATGAGCGACGGCGCGTTTCCGCCGGTCGCGCGGGACGACGCGAGCGCGGCGTTCTTCGACGCGGCCGCGCGCGGTGAGCTGCTGGTCCGCCGCTGCCTCGACAGTGGCGACGTGCTCGGCCCCGAGGCTCGGACCTGTACCGGCTGCGGCTCGGCCCGGCTGGAACCGTTCGCCGTCTCCGGCCGGGGCGTGCTGGTCACCTGGGCCGTCGTCCGCCAGGTGCCGGTGTCGGCGCTGCGCGGCGCCGTGCCGTACGTGACCGCCGTCGTCGAGCTCGCCGAAGGCCCGTGGCTGCTGGTCCGCCTCGTCGGCACGGACGGTCGCGACCTGCGCGCCGGCCAGCCGGTGAGCGCCCGGTTCATCCAGCCTCACCAGCCCGACGAAGGTTCCGGGGCCGGCAGCGACGAGGTCCTCGGCGAGGTCCTGCCGGTCTTCGCACCCGGCGCACGCCTCACAGCGCGCGACTAGCCGACGGTCAGCGCGGCCCACGTCGGGTCCGGTAAGCCCGGCTTGGTGAGTCGCAAGCGTGAAGGATTCTGGTTGTTCTGACGACCGAAATCCTTCACGCTTGCGGTTTGCCAGGCAATCCTGCGCCCCTTTTGCCCTTAGTGGAGACGAACTACCGGTGCCACGGGATACCGAGCCTGCCGCCGCGAGGCCCGGATCGACATATCCGTCCCACTGGCGATCGAGGCATGCCCACGATAACCTAATGCCATAAGGTTTACGAGGTCGGCCGCTGTCCGCCGACGTCAACGTCTCGTCCACTCGACAAGGGGTGAGGAACGTGCGCGCCCAGGAGCAGACCGAGGACCTGGTCGTCCAGCAGCGAGAACCGGTCGCCGACGGCGTCGTGTGCCTGACCCTGGCCCGGCCGGGCGGCGGCACGGTGCCCGGCTGGGAACCGGGCGCCCACATCGACCTGCTGCTCGGACCCGGTCCCGGGCTCGGCGCCGGCGCCGAGCCCGGTTCGCCGGCCGGCGGGGAGGAGCACTTCGTCCGGCAGTACTCGCTGTGCGGCGACCCGGGTGATCCGTCCACGCTGCGCATCGCGGTGCTGCGGGCCCCGGGTGGGCGCGGGGGGTCGGCCTACGTCCACGACCGGATCGGTCCGGGGGACGTGGTGCGGACCCGCGGCCCGCGCAACCACTTCGCGCTCGTCGACAGCCCGCAGTACCTGTTCGTCGCGGGTGGCATCGGCATCACGCCGATCATGCCGATGATCGAGAAGGCCGAGGCCGCCGGCGCCGGGTGGACCCTGCTCTACGGGGGGCGGACCAGGTCGTCCATGGCGTTCGCGGCGCAGCTCGCCGACCGCTACGGCGATGACCGGGTGATGATCCGTCCCGAGGATGAGTTCGGGCTGCTCGACCTGGCCGGCTTCCTCGGCGCGCCGCGCGACGGCGTCGCGATCTACTGCTGCGGCCCGGAGCCGCTACTCGCCGCGCTCGAACAGCAGGCCGGCCCGTGGCCGGCGGGCACGCTGCACCTGGAACGGTTCTCGCCGAAGGAGATCGCCGACGCGCCGGCGGCCGGCGAGTTCGTCGTCGAGCTCGCCCGCAGCGGCACGGCGGTCACCGTGCCGGCCGACAGATCGATCGTGGACGCCCTCGCCGACGCGGGGGTGCAGGTGCCGACGTCCTGCCGGGAGGGCACCTGCGGGACCTGCGAGACCGCCGTCGTCTCCGGGGTGCCCGACCACCGGGACTCGCTGCTGACCGAGGACGAACGGGAAGGCGGCACGGTGCTCATGCCGTGTGTCTCCCGGGCACTGTCCCCTGTCCTCGTGCTCGACCTGTGATATGTGATATGTGGTCAGTGATGAACGGGCGGGACAGATGAACGCGGGCTGGATGAACACGGGATGGACGAACAAGGCGCGCAGGCCGTGACGGGACCGGTGCTGGAGACGACGGAGGCCCGGCCAGGCGTCCTGCTGGTACGGCTGAACCGGCCGCGCGCGCTCAACGCGCTGAACACCGAGCTCGTCGAGGGCCTACGTGAGGTGCTGGGCCGGATCCAGGACGACTCCCGGGTCCGCGCGGTCATCCTCACCGGCGCCGGGCGCGGGTTCTGCGCCGGCCTCGACCTGAAGGGCTACGGGGAGATCCCCGGTGCCCCCGAGGCTGGGGAGGGGACGACGCAGGCCGGGATGCGGCTGCAGCAGCGCATCGCCGATCTCGCCGACGGGTTCCGCCGGGTGCGGGCCCCGATCATCGCCGCGGTCAACGGTCCGGCCGCCGGCGCCGGCCTGTCGATCAGCCTGTTCTGCGACATCCGGATCGCGGCGGCCTCGGCGACCTTCCACGCCTCCTACATCCAGCGCGGGCTCGGGGGCTGCGACATCGGAGTGAGCTGGACGCTGCCGCGGATCGTCGGCTTCTCCCGCGCCGCCGACCTCCTGCTCACCGGCGGTTCCTTCGACGCCGACGAGGCCGAGCGGATCGGCCTGGTCTCCGCGGTCGTCCCCGACGACGGGCTGCTCGACGCCGCGCTCGACAAGGCGTCGGCCATCACCGCGCACAGTCCCTTCGCCGTGTGGATGACGAAGGATGTGCTGTGGTCGAACCTGGAGATCCCCAGCTTCCGGGCCGCGCTCGACCTGGAGAACCGTAACCAGATCCTCTGCTCGACGACCGCGGACCATCAGGAGGCGGTCGCCGCCTTCCTGGAGAAACGCCCCGCGATGTACACGGACCGTTGACGTCCTCTCCCACGTGAACGCGGGAGATTCCAAGGCGAGGAGTTCCTGATGGGCCCACTGACCGGGCTGCGTGTCCTCGAGCTGGCGGGTATCGGCCCCGGCCCACACGCGGCGATGATCCTCGCCGACCTGGGCGCCGACGTCGTCCGGGTCGACCGTCCCGGCAGCACGGAACGTGAGCCGCTGCTGCGCGGGCGGCGCTCCGTCATCGCCGACCTCAAGACCGACGACGGGCGCGAGCTGGTGCTGCGCCTCGTCGCGAAGGCCGACATCCTCATCGAGGGCTACCGGCCCGGTGTCACCGAGCGGCTCGGGGTCGGCCCGGCCGAATGCCAGGCGGTGAACCCACGGCTGATCTACGGCCGGATGACGGGCTGGGGCCAGGACGGCCCGTGGGCCCGGCAGGCCGGCCACGACATCAACTACATCAGCCTGACCGGCGTCCTGCACGCCGTCGGCCGGGCCGGTGAGCGGCCGGTGCCACCGCTGAACCTCGCCGGTGACTTCGGCGGCGGCTCGATGTTCCTGATCACCGGCGTCCTCGCCGCGCTCTGGGAGCGGGAACGCTCCGGGCTGGGCCAGGTCATCGACGCCGCGATGGTGGACGGCGCCAGCGTCCTGGCGCAGATGATGTGGTCGATGCGCAGCCTGGGTGGGTGGACCGACGACCGGGGCGCGAACCTGCTCGACGGCGCCGCCCCGTTCTACGACACCTACGAGTGCGCCGACGGCGGCCACGTCGCCGTCGGCTGCATCGAGCCGCAGTTCTACGCCCAGATGCTGGCGCTGCTCGGCCTGGACGCCGCGGCCCTGCCCGACCAGTACGACCAGGCCGGCTGGCCGGCGCTGCGTGCGACACTCGCGGACGCCTTCCGAGCCCACCCCCGCGACCACTGGGCGAAGGTGTTCGACGGCTCCGACGCCTGCGTCACCCCGATCCTCAGCTGGGGCGAGGCGATCGAGCACCCTCACCTCGCCGCCCGCGGGACGCTGCTCGACCTGCACGGGGCCCCGCAGCCCGCACCGGCCCCCCGGTTCTCGCGCACGGTGCCGGACCGGCCCACCGCGGCCCCCGAGCCCGGCGCCCACGCCGCCGAAGTGCCCGCCGACTGGGGCATCTGACCAGTACCGAGACCCGCCGCTCCCGTCACACAGGGGCGCTGGCTGACGTGATCGGGAGCGGGCGGGACTCAATGATCTTCAGGCTGGCCGGTCGGTGATCTGCTCCTCGGAGGAAGATGCGAGCCAGACCTGATCCTGACCCCAGGGAGCCGTCAATGGCCGCCGGAGTACTCATCGCGGAGAGCCTGCGCGCAGGGGCGGTACTGAGCAATCTTCAGTTTTCAGTGCGGAGGATCCAGCGATCGGCGTCCGGGAATGCCACCGTCGATCAGCCATCCGTCTGGACGCTGATCTTCTTCGACGTCGCAGACGCCGAAGCCGAGGCGCTGGCCAAGCAGTTGAGCGTGGCCCTCAATGCGCCCGGGTGGTACGTGGACCTGCATACCGCCACGGAGACCTTCATCGTGTTTCCCGGCCGGATCTTTCGGTACCCGCGGGGCGACTCACAGAGGCGCGCCGAGGCCGAGGACTACGGCCGCGCCCACGGCATCCCCGAATCGCAGCTCGACTGGCCGACCTGACGTCTGGCCTCGGTGTCACGGCTGTGCGGTGTCACGGCTGTGCGGGCACCAGGTCGGCCGGGTTGACCGCGCCGCGCAGCAGGCAGCGCAGGGACTCGGCGTAGATCTCCGCGGCCGAGCGGGAGTTGGCGTCCATCGCCGTCGCCAGCGCCGGCAGCTTCTCCGGCTCCACACCGGAGAAGATCCGGGCCCGGTCCGCGGGGGATTTCATCGCCTCGGTGAGAACCGCCCCCAGCACCATCTTGTCCAGACCGTCGATGATCAGCAGGCGCTGCTCGGCCGGCACGCCGACCTCCGCGAGCACCGTCGCGGCCTCCTCGTACACCTCGGTCAGAACGTCCCGGGGCAGGTACTGCAGCAGGACCAGAGCGGCGTTGCTGTGGCGCAGCACGGCACGCCGGAAGCTCAGGCCCAGGCCGACGAACCACTCCATCCAGGCGTCCCCCAGGTGCTCGCTCGGCGGGCGTGCCTCCAGCACGATCTCCCGCGCGACCGCGGCCAGGATCTCGGCCTTGTCCGTGAAGTGGTGGTAGAGCGACGGAGTACGGACCTGCAGCCGGGTCGCCAGCCGCGGCAGGCTGAACGTCTCCAGGCCCTCCTCGTCGATGAGGCGAAGCGCCGTCTCGATGACGAGGCGGCGGCTGAGGAGTGGTTGGGACGGCCTGGGCATCTGACCATTGTCCAACATGCCCGGCCGAACACATCCGATCCCCAGGTCACAGCCGCGCCGGGCACGGCCACGCCAGGCGCAGCCAAGCCCGCCCGAAGATCATGAGATTTTGGTCGCCCTGACGACCGCGATCCTCAGCTCTTGTCTGGTCGCAACGACGCCCCGAAGTTCGGGGATTCCGCTACGGGCTGTCCAACAACCAGAATCCTCCGATCTTGCTCGACAGCAGCGGAATTCTCGGCTCCTCGGCTCCTCTGCTTCCGGCTAGGCCAGGGCGTGCTCCGGCGGCGGCTGCAGGACGCCGGCCTCGACGAGGCGGTCGATCTCGTCCTCGGTCAGCCCCAGCAGGGTCCGGCAGATCTCCCGGGTGTGCTCGCCCGGCACCGGCGCCGGCCGCAGCGGCGGGTCCGCGATGGTGGAGAACCATGCGATGCGGGCGTTCGCCGGCACCGGCCGGGACAGCAGCGGGTGCTCCAGCGTCCGGAACGACCGCCGTGCGACCAGCTGCGGATCGGTCAGCTCCTCGGGCAGCCGGACCATCGCGCCCGCCGGGACACCGGCTTCCTGCAGCGTGGCGGTGACCTGCGCGGGCGTACGCTGCGCGGTCCACCGGGCGATCAGCTCCTCGACCTCGGCCCACCTGGCCCGCCGCCCTCCGGCGGTGGCAAGCTCGCCCACCGCCAGCTCCGGCCGGCCGAGCACCGTCGCCAGCCGGGCCCAGTGCTCGTCGCCCCGGACGTCGACCACGCACCACTCGTCGTCACCCGCGCAGGGCAGCACCGCCGCGAAGATGTTCCCGGCGCCGCCGTCCACCGTTCCCGGGGCCACCGTTCCCGGGGCGAGTGACTCGGCCGCGAGGGCCGGGCCCAGGGGCATCACGGCGACGTCCGCCTGCGCGGTCTCCAACGCCGCGCCCCGGCCCGAGCGGGCCCGCCTGATCACCGCGGCGAGCGCGGCGACGGCCGTCACATGCCCGGCGATGTGGTCGGGGTAGACCGTCGAACCGTCGCAGTACGCCTGGCTGTCCGTCTCGGCGCGCGTCGGGTCCCGCCACAGGGCGGAGACACCGCAGGAGGAACGGACCAGCGGGCCGTAGCCCATCCGCCCGCTCCACGGCCCGCGCGAGCCGAAGGCGCTGCTGTCGGAGACGATGATCCTCGGGTTGATCTCGGCGAGCTGGGCGTGGGAGAGACCCAGCGACTCCAGGGTGCCGGGCTTGAAGTTCGCCGCGACGATGTCCGCGTGCCGCACCAGCTCCCGGAACAGGGCGGCGCCCTGCTCGCTGCGCAGGTCGAGGCCGAGACCACGCTTGTTCCGCTGGCCCCAGGCGAAGGACGCGTTCATCCCGCCGCCCCGGCGGGTCTGGCGCAGCCCGTCCGGGAAGGCCTCGTTCTCGATCTTGATGACGTCGGCGCCCTGGTCGGCGAACAGCCGGCCGAGCTCCGCGCCGAACACGATCACCCCGAGGTCGAGCACGCGCAGGCCCGCCAGCGGCCCATCCGCCGGATCACCGGGGATGCCCAGGTCGGGCTCCGGCCCCCGCTCACCTGTTCCGTCCAGCACCCCGCCGTCCAGCGCCCCGGCGTCCAGCGCCCCGCTGCCCGGCACCGCGCTGCCCGGCACCGGTCCGTCCGCCGCCGCGCCGCCCGGCGCCGCTTCGTCCAGGAGCAGCTCGGTGTGTTCGCCGAGATTCGGGGCCCGGTGGCGCAGCCCGGCGCGAACGCCGTCGACCGAGATGTATCCGGACGGAACCCTGGCCCGCAGCCCCTCGGCGATCTCGGCGTCGACGAGGGTGCCGGTCTCGGCGAAGTGGTCGGCCGCCAGCACCTCGCCGGGGGTGAGCACCGCGGCGATCGGGACCCCGCGCCGGGTCCCCTCGGCGACCAGTGCGTCGCGCCGCACGCCGGCGAACAGCGCCCCGATCAGTGGATGCAGCCGGTCGGCGGCGGCGAACCGGGCGGGGATGGTGTCGTAACTCGGGTCGGCGAACTCCGCCGGCTCCCCCAGCCAGGCGAACATCGCCCGCCACTGCCGCCGGGCGAGCAGGCAGATCCGCACATGCCCGTCGGCGCAGGGGAACACGGGGTAGAAGGCACTGGCATCAGGGCGGTCCCGGGGGAAGCCCTCCGGCCGGCCGGCGGCCGCCGACCCCTGCGTACCGAAACCGGGATCGAACCCGTGCACGACCGCCTCGTGCGCGCTGACGTCGACGAGCTCACCGGCACCGGTCCGCAGCCGCCGGACGTAGGCGACCAGCGCCGCCCAGGCCGCGTGCACACCGACCGTCTGGTCGACCAGGCCGGCGGGCGGCAGCACGGGGCGGGCCCCGGGCAGCCCGGAGCGTGCCAGCACACCGCCGAGAGCGGCGAGCACCGGCTCGGTCGCGGTGAAGTCCCGGTAGGGCCCGGAGCGGCCGAACGCGGTGAGCGAGACAATGACCAGCCGCGGATGCCGGGCCGACAACGTCTCGGGTGTCAGGCCCCGGGCCCGCGCGGTCGCCTCACCAGACGAGTCGAGCAGGATGTCGGCCGTGCCGGCGAGCTCGTGCAGCCGCTCGCGGCCCGTCTCGTCATCCAGGTCGAGCACCAGCCCGAGCTTGCCCGCGTTGCGCAGCGCGAACACGACCGGCTCCGCACGGCCCGGCGAGCCACCGGGCGGCTCGATCCGCAGCACCTCGGCGCCGAGGTCGGCGAGGTAGCGCCCACACGACTGCGCCGCTCCCTCGGTGAGATCGAGGACGCGCACCCCCCGCAGCGGCAGCGTCCGCGCGGCGACCTGATCCGCGACGTGATCCGTGACCTGATCGGTGGCCGGCCGCGCCCCGGTCGAGGTCGCCCCGATCGAGGTCGACGCGGGCCAGGGCGCCCCGGTCAACGTCCCGTCCATCTCGGCTCCCGCTTCTCGGCGAACGCCCTCGCGCCTTCCTTCCCGTCCTCGCTGGTGAAGACGACTTTCACGGCCTGGTTGCTGATCCGCCAGACCTCACGCTCCCAGTCGGAGCCGGCGGAGCCGGTGGCGTGCATGACGCGCTTGCTCTCCTGCACCGCCAGCGGGGCGTTCGCCGCCACCGCCCGGGCGAGCTCGAGGGCGAGCTCCAGGGCCGTGCCGGCGGGTGCGACCCGGTTGACGAGGCCCAGCTCGTAGGCCCGGGCGGCGGAGATCGGCTCGCCGGTCAGGACCGCCTCCAGCGCGATCCTCATCGGGATCTGGCGCTGCAGCCGGATCACCCCGCCCGCGGCGGCGAACAGCCCGCGCTTCACCTCGGGCAGCCCCAGCGCCGCGGTCTCGTCGATGACGGCGAGGTCGCAGGCCAGCATGATCTCCGTGCCGCCGCCGAGCGCGAAGCCGTTGACGGCGGCGATCGTCGGCTTGCCGACCCAGTGCTGGGCGATCCCGGCGAAGCCCCGTTCGGGGTGCTCGACGTCGTCGACCCGGTTGCCGGCGGCCAGCTCCCTGAGGTCGGCACCCGCGCAGAAGGCACGGCCCGCGCCGGTGATCACGATCGCGCGGACCTCGGGGTCGGACTGCGCCTGCTCGAGCGCGGCCCCCGCATCCACCGACAGCCGCGCGTTCACCGCGTTGAGCGCCCGCGGGCGGTTCAGGGTGACGACACCGACGTGGCCGTCGTGACGTGTGAACAGCGCCGCGGGCTCCTCGCCGCCGGCGTCGGTCACCAGGGAGGACGGATTCGTGGTCATTGTGTTCAGTCCCCTTCGGTTCTCGGCCGCCCGCCCGCTGGCGCGGCGGACGAGAACGGTCTCGATGCGACGATCACCGGCCGGCGAGCGTTCGCTGCGACCCGAGCAGGGTCGCGCTCACCAGCGGTGCCATCGGCCCTCCCAGCAGCAGTGAGAGATCCGCGCCCGGCACCTGGTTGACCGACGTCCCGCGGATCTGCCGGACGGCCTCCAGGACCAGCCCGATCCCGTGGACGAACCCCTCGGCGATGTTGCCGCCGGCGGTGTTGATCGGCAGCCGGCCGTGCGGGGCGGTGAGGTTCTCGACGGTCATGAACCGCCCGGCCTCCGGCCCCGGCGGGCACAGCCCCAGATCGATCAGCGCGGCGACCGCCGGCCCGCTGAAGTTCTCGTACACCTGGACGACGTCGACCTCGCCGGCCTTCACCCCGGCCCCGTCCCACAGCCGCCGCACCAGCTCGGGGTGGAACCCGGCGCTGGTGTAGCTCGTCTCGTTCTCCGCGGACTCGCTCCAGCCGCGAGTCGCGCCCTGCACCCCGGACAGGATGAACGCCGGCCGCTCGACGAGCTCACGCGCCCGCCGCGCCGACGTGACGACCACCGCGGCCGCCGCGTCGTTCTCCCGGGAGCAGTCGTAGAGCCGCAGCGGCTCGGAGATCCACCGCGCGTCGGCGTAGACCTCCGGGTCTAGTGGACGTCCGTGGGCGACCGCCGCCGGGTTGTTCTGCGCGTGCGCGTAGTCAGCCTGTACCAGGGCCTCCAGCGCCGAGCGTGGCACCCCGTCGACCTCCAGCAGACGCTGCGTCCGCAGCGCGCAGATCTGCGCCGGGGTGAGCAGGCCGTGGCTGTGCAGCAGCGGCGGGAAGTGCCCACGGCCGTAGCTGCCGCGCCCGTCGTCGACCTCGGTGATCCCGCGGTAGACGACGACATGCTCGGCCTGGCCGCAGGCCACCGCCGCGGCGGCGGCGTTCACCGCGGCCGCGACCCCGCCGCCACCGCCGCCCCACACCATGGTCGACCAGCGGATCTCGCGCACCCCCAGCGCCGAGCCGACCGCGATGCCCTCGTTGGCGTCGTTCGCGTACGACACGAACCCGTCGAGTGAACGGGGGTCGAGCCCCGCGTCCGCGCACGCCGCCAGCACGGCCTCCAGGGTCAGCCTCAGCGCCGAGGCGGGCGCCGTCCCCCGCTTGCGGTACGGGGTGGTGCCGATCCCCACCACGGCCGCGGCCCCGTACAGCGAACCGCTCGTCGTCATGAGATCCTCCAGCGCAACAGCGGAACCGCGGCCGGCGAGGCCGGCGGGTCGAAGTCGCCCCTGACCGGCAGGCCGATGCGGATGTCGGCGCCGTCGGCGTCGCGCAGCACGCCGAGCACCCGACGCCCGCCCGCGGCCGGCAGTTCCACGAGCACCACGACGTACGGCAGGTGGCCGCGCACCTCGGGGGCGAACGGCTGCCAGGTCCTGGTCCAGGAGAAGATCCGGCCTTCCGGCGCCACGACCGGCCAGTCCAGGTCGAACCCGTGGCAGGCCGGGCAGATCGGCCGCGGCGCCCAGATCCACTCGCCGCACCCCCCGCAGCGTTGGATCCGCAGCTCGCCCTCGCGTGCCGCCGCCCAGTGCGGTGCGTCCAGCCCGTCGAGCTCAACCGGCGCCAGCACCGGCGGCGTGTCGGGCACGTTGCGGACGTCCGAGACCCGCCAGCCCTGCGGCAGGCGGATCCAGCGCGACCGCAGCACGATCCGCTCACCGTCGACGCCGCTGTAACGGATGTGCGCGGTCATCAGCCCGCCGTCGCCCGGCGCGATGCTCAGCACCTCCGAACCTGACATCCGGTCGGGCAGCGCGGCGGAGGCGACGAGCTGGCCGATCCGGTCGGGCCGGAAGTCGGCGAGCGTCGCCCGCTGGTCGCCCGCGGCGACGACCTGGCCGTGCCGCTCCACCACCGGCGGCAGATCCGCCGGGACGCCCGGGGCGATGTCAGCGCCCATACCTGGCTCCTTCGTCGTCATTTCCGTTCCGGCACCCGCGCCGCTCCGTCCTGGCACCCGCGCCGGGACTGGTCAGGAGAACAGCGGCTCCATGCCCGGGGTGAGATTGACCGTCTTGAGCTCGTAGTAGGACGCCACCGCCTCGGCACCGGTGTCGCGGCCGACGCCCGAGCACTTCACCCCGCCGAACGGCGCCTCGGTGTTGTAGGTGAAGGAGTTGACGCTGAACGTGCCGGTCCGCACCCGGCGGGCGACGTCCGCGGCGCGCTGCGGGTCCGCGGTGAAGACCGCGCCGTGCAGGCCGTAGTCGGAGTCGTTGGCGATCGTGACCGCCTCGTCGAC
Source organism: Parafrankia irregularis (assembly GCF_001536285.1). NCBI lineage: Bacteria > Bacillati > Actinomycetota > Actinomycetes > Frankiales > Frankiaceae > Parafrankia > Parafrankia irregularis. The sequence goes on from NZ_FAOZ01000008.1 coordinate 394,034, forward strand.
GGTGTCGTAGGCCAGCACGGTGACCACCGGGCCGAAGATCTCCTCACGGGCGATCCGCATCGCGTTGGTCGCGTCCGTGAACACGGTCGGCTGCACGTAGCAGCCCTTCTCCAGGCCCTCGGGAACCCCGCCGCCGGTGGCCACGGTGGCACCCTCGGACCGCCCGATCCCGATGTATCCGAGCACCCGCTCCTGATGCCGTCGCGACACCAGCGGGCCCATCGTGGTGGACGGGTCGAACGGGTCCCCGACCACGAACGACTCCGCGGTCGCCACCAGCGCGCCGACGACCTCGTCGAACCGGGTGCGCGGCACCAGCACCCGGCTGAAGGCCGCGCACACCTGGCCGGTGTTGAAGAACGAGCCGACCGCGAGCCCCGCCATCGTCGTCGGGATGTCGGCGTCGTCAAGCACGATCGCCGCGGACTTGCCCCCGAGCTCCAGCTGGAGGCGCTTGAAGCTCGCACCGCCCTCCCGGCCGATCTCCCGGCCGGCCGCGGTCGACCCGGTGAAGCTGACCTTGTCGACCTCCGGGTGCGTGACGAGCGCCCGCCCGGTGTCGGCACCACCGGTGATGTAGTTGAACACCCCGGGCGGCAGCCCCGCACCGGTCAGTGCCTCAGCGATGTGGAAGCCGTCCAGCGGGGTCTCCGGCGCCGGCTTGTACACGACGCTGCAACCTGCCACCAGCGCCGGGATGATCTTCCCGATCGCCATGTTGAACGGGCCGTTCCACGGAGCGATCGCCGCGACCACACCCACCGGCTCGCGCACCACGGCCGCCGGGCCGTACATCGTCTGCCGGACCTCGCTCAGCGGGTTCTTCCGCGCTACGTCGAGGAAGAACCGCCCGGCGCCGAGAGCCGCCGGGATCTGCATGCCCGCGATCGTCGTCGGCAGCCCCATCTCCGAGGTGACCAGCCCGCCGATCTCCCCGAGCCGCGGTTCCAGCGCGGCGAGGGCCGCCTCGAGGACGTCGGCCCGCTCCTCGGGCGACCGATCCCGCCAGCTGCCCCGGGTGAACGACTGCCGCGCCGCCAGCACCGCGGCGTCGACGTCCTGCGTGCCCGCGTCGGGAACCTCGCCGATCACCTCCTCGGTGGACGGCGACACCACCGAAATGCGGGCGGACGAGGCCGGCGTGCGCCACTCACCATCGATCAGAAGCTGGTCCCCAGTGGTCATCTGTGTCATCCCTTCGGCTCGCCGTACGTCACGGCCCACCGCACCGAGCGCCGGCCGGTCGAGTCGTGTCGAGGCCGCGGCAGGCCGTCCGGGACGTCGCACCTTCACCACCCGTTCCGCTCGTTCGCCGGACGGACGGAGGTGGCGCAGACCTGGAACCTCGCCGCAGTGATCATCCACAGATGAGCCTAATGCCTTTAGGTAACCGTGTCCATAGCTGTGCTCACGAGCGGCAGTCGGCCGCGGATCAGACCGGTCGCGCGCCGTCGGAACCCGTGATCAGCACCCGCGACCAGCGCACGCCGCCGGCGATGGGCACGCGGCCGTCGTCGCCGAGACCACACGACGCGCCGGCATCCTGTTGCCGCAGGGTGGGAATCTGATGATCGTTGTTGCCGGGGAGTGGGCCGCGAGATCCAGGGCGATGCCAGATCCGCCGATGCCGCCGCTTCCGAGCAAGACATGAAGATTGCGGCTGTTGCAGCAACCGAAATCCGCAGTATTTGCGGATCACCAAGTGGCGCACTGTCCCATATGCACCTATTGGGATGATTTGCCGGGCCGCCAGGCGCCGCGGTGGATCGCCGTGTACCGGGTGAGTGGGTCCTGCGGCAGAACGCAGAAATGCCGATGGGGTTGCCCCCAGCCACAAGGCCAGAAACAACCCCATCGGAAAGAAGTCCGGCGGCGTCCTACTCTCCCACGCGGTCCCCCACGCAGTACCATCGGCGCTGAAGGGCTTAGCTACCGGGTTCGGAATGGAACCGGGCGTTTCCCCTTCGCCAAAGCCACCGAAACACCATCAGACCCGACCCTCCGGTCGCAGCCCGAGAACCGCACAGTGGACGCAAAACAGCAGAATCATAAAGTAGTCAAGCCCTCGGCCTATTAGTACCGGTCAGCTCCATGCGTCACCGCACTTCCACCTCCGGCCTATCAACCCGATCATCTAGTCGGGGGCCTTACCAGGCTACCCTGTGGGAGACCTCATCTTGAAGCGAGCTTCCCGCTTAGATGCTTTCAGCGGTTATCCC